>JASFGC010000114.1:0-10195 GCA_050123975.1 Syntrophobacterales bacterium
TCTTTATGCAACCCGGGAAAGATGGCGAGGAAAAGAATGCCTCGCTGGTGAATCAGCTAGCACACAGAGGTGATAGTAGAGGACACTGAAGGGAAATGAACCACAGAGACACAGAGGACACAGAGAGGGTGGTTTTTTCCCTGGCCGGGAGACGGCGGCCAGGGAAAAGAGCCTCCGCCTTCGGCGGAAGCTCCTTTAGCAGAACACCAAATGTTTCCAGATCCAAGTTGATTCTCAAGAACCTGCCCGAAGGGCTGTGTTCTTTTCTCCGCGCTTCGCTTGGAGTCCCACCCTTCGGGTGGGTTCCCGGTTTGCCCGATCAGAGGCCTGTCCCGCTGAAAAGCGGGGCTCCCGATCGGGCAAAAAAATAAAATTCCTCTGTGCTCTCTGTGCCTCTGTGGTTAGTAATAAAAGCAAAGGACGTGCTACTAGCATTCTACGGAGCGACCATGTTCTGACAGTTTGGGGAGGAGAATGCACCATTGAGTTTGGTGGGTCAAAATCTATCGCATCGGATGTTTGACACTTGTGCTTCGAGGTCATCACCCATTGCCTGCAGAAATTTTTCCAGAGGATATCTCGCACCGCAGGACCCACAGCGCAAATCAACCCTCCGTCAAGTTCTGTGAACTCGGAGAGGACTCTTGCACGTAAGACATTGTAGCGTGGATTTCTCCATCTAGCCCTCATTGAGATGTACGTGGACAATTGTAAGGAGCTCTGTCTATCATGCCGCCGCGCCTCAGAGAAGATAGTACTCTTCCTGCTCTTTTGCAACTCCATGACCAAAGAATCAATCGAGTAAGAAATCCGGGCCCAGAAGACCCGGCTTCGGGCTGTCCCCATGAAGCAAAGCGCTAAGCGCAGAGCGCAGAGCGTGAGTAAACAGTAAACAGAGTACGGCAAACCGTTTAGGAGCTAGCTCCGCGACTTTACACCGTTCACCATTTACTCTTTTTTTCGCTATGCGCCATGCGCTATGCTCTCTGCGATCTGATCTGGACCTGCCCCTCTTTGCCTGAATACCTTCTCCCACTTGCCCAAGAAACAAACACATGCTAATAGTGCAACGGGTAAGGCCAATACCCATTCCATTCGAAGTCTGCTTCTGGAAGTAAACTGCGCCAAGCCACATCTGTGATTGGGGTTTGCTGGGTTCCCGGATCTAGGTTTATTATGCAGGAAACGAAAATGGCTGGAACACCGCTTGGATTTATTGATTTTCATAATTATGAAGAGAGTCTACCTGCCCTCATGCAACTGCTCAATGTCGGACCACATCTGTCCTCTGTTGAGAGGGTCGTCATCAAGCCCAACCTGGTCAACAGCTCTCGCCCTCCCGTAACCACTCCGGTGGAGCTGGTGGCTGCGATAGTTGAGTATGTGCGGCATGTAAGCAGTGCGAGAATAGTAGTGGCAGAAGGGTGTGGCTCGCCTTTATACGACACCTATAGACCATACCGCAAACTTGGCTACGTGGAGTTGGCTGATTCAAAAGGGATCGGCCTGGTCGATCTCAATGACGCCGAACTCTTGAAGCTCAGCGACAGCCGGTGTCGCCTTTATCCGCAGTTCATGATGCCCCGTGTGGTAATGGAGTCTTTTCTCATATCTGTCCCGGTACTCAAAAGACATTCCCTGGCCAAAGTCACCTTGACCATGAAAAACATGATGGGGTGCGCCCCTCCCAAATACTATGGTTTTGTCTGGAAAAAGTCCAAATTCCACAAAAACCTGCACCGTTCCATTTTTGAGATGAATCTCTACCGCACCCCCGATCTCACCATACTCGACGGCAGTGTGGGGCTGGCGAGATATCATTTGGGAGGGCCGAAATGCAAGCCTCCGGTGAGAAAGCTGGTGGGTGGCTTCGATCCCGTTGCAGTGGACAGCTATGGTGCCGGGCTTCTTTGTCTGGATTGGAGGGAAATAAAACACATTGCTCTGGCGCACTCTGTGTTGGGCAACGGAGAAGCACAGCCGGTCAGTTCATTTGAGGCAAAGCACAATGAACAGATCGCATAGCACCTCATGACAAAGCGAGACAGGGCAAAGGCAAGACAGGCGAGACAAGAAGACTATTTGAAATCCTTGAAACCTTTCCCGCCTTTCTCGCTTTTCTCGCCTTTATACACAGTACTTACCGACACTTACTTACCGCGGATCATCACCAGCAACATTTTGAACTTCTCCACAGCATGCAAGGCATGGGGAATATGAGCCGGCATGATAAGCATCTCTCCGCTTTTAACCTCGTGGGGCTTGCCGCCGATGGTAATCTCTGCCCTCCCATCCAAGATTTGTACCACGGCATCGAAAGGCGCTGTGTGTTCACTCAGCCCTTGCCCCGCAGCAAAGGAGAAGAGAGTGATGTTGCCAGTGTCTTTTTTAAGTAAAGTCTTGCTCACCACAGATCCGTCTGCATAATCGACATGATCCGCCAGGTTAAATACCGCGCCCGTTGGAGCTCCTGCATTCTCCGTCATCACAACCTCCTGTGCTCATGAAAATAACGCCCCCTCCGCCCTCTTGCATGAAGCGAATTCATAATTCAGGGCCAATGTGCCCATGCTCTGTTTGACACGTGACAGTTTTGAGCCCTTTGCCGCTGAGGACTCTGTGGACTGCCACCATTTCCTCATAACTGGGTTTGATTAAATCCAGTCTTTTGAACTCTGGCCTGTAGTCCAAGACACAAACCTGAATCTCGGGATCTATCTCAAACAGCTTTTCTCCCATCATGCCCAGTTCTTCAACTGACATCAGCTTTCGATTGTAAGGAATCCCGACTCCGGTGAAGACTTGGTCTTTATATTGCTCAATCAGATACCTCACCGCGTTCCAGGCAGTTGTATGATAGCGCTCTGCCAGATCGTGGTCTTTCACCCCAGTAATACGCACAAATGATTCCAGATAAAAGCCCTTGAGATCCGGGCCTACATCAGTCATACCGGCCTCAACCAATTCATCGATGTAGTCCCTGGTCAGAATTGAACCGTTGGTGTCCACATGAATTCTTGCCCTCGAATCAGGGTTTAACTCTTTTAGCGTGCTAACATAGTCCAGCAACCATCTTCTGTTGAGGGTGCTTTCACCTCCGGAGATAGCCATCCTGTCAACCGAAAATTTCTCTCGTGCCGCGGTCATGAGTTGTGCTGCCTCTAGTGGTGTAAATGCTTTACCACTCCCCATATAGGCTATGTCCCAATTCTGGCATTGGGGACAACGGAAGTTGCAGCCGGCGGCAAAGCAGGCAGTTTCTATATAGCCATGCTTGCTCTTCAATTCCCAGGGTGTGCCCACGCCGCCAACCGGATGGCCACTGAAGCCGGTGATTATTCTCCTGGGGATGTAATCCTCCGGTAGCTTCGTTTTAATGGTTAACCCCTGACTCACGGTGGTACTGCAGGCGGGCTTTGGCTCTCCATTGACTTCAACCGTGCAACTCCAGCAGCCTCCGGTCTCACAGGGTGTGAACAAGGAGCCATGCTCCGGGTATTTAGAGATCTTGTAACCACTCAACTCCATGGCCTTCTGGACGGTTATCCCCGCCTGGACCTCTAGGCTGCCACCATCGAGTTCAATTGACACTTTATTGGCCATCGTTTTCTACCGACTCTACCAAAACACCCCTCACACTCTTTTCGCCTCCACCAAACAGTCCATATGCTCGCCCTCTCTCACTAACTTTACTTCCCCAAAACCTGCTTCTTCAAGGGTCTCCTTGATTTCAGCGAAAGTGTAGGTGTCTCCCCCTTTGGTGTTCACCAGCATATTAAGAGCAAAAAGAGTTCCCTGGGGAGGGTGGGTGCGAGCTGGGTCCATTACGTGATCGCGAATGAGTACTGTACCGCCTGGCAGAATGGCCCGGTGTATTTTCTGGTAGAGTTCCAGGTTCTGTTCAGGGCTGTTCTGGTGGATGATCGCTGAAAGCAAGACAAGATCACAGCCCGGTGGGAGCTCGTCTTTATAAAAATCCCCTGCCACACATTGCACTCGCTCCAACAACCCTTCCTCCCCGAGCTGCTCTTCAGCCCAGGGAATAACATCGGGCAAATCAAACAACACCGCTGTCATTTTCGGATTTTTCTCCAGAAACGCGATGGTGTAGGTACCGGTAGCGCCTCCAATGTCCAGGAGCCTCTTGAAAGGCGTAAGGTTGTAACTGTCGGCTATCTCTTGTGATAAGGTCCTGCCAACCACATGCATGGCGCCAATGAAAGCCTTGAGACTGTCTTTCCCCCTTTCAGTAACTGGCTTCCTTTGGGGATTTGTTCCCGTTTTTACCGTCTCGGTAAGACCGCCCCAGCTTTCCCACAAGCCACTGAGGTGGAGTACCATCGGCAGTTCAGTTGCCGGATGTTCTGACGACAGCAGAGCACCCCGCTCTGTGTTTTGGTAGATACCATCTTGTTTAGACAGTAGTTGCAGGGCTACAAGACAGTCCAGAAGTCTGGTCAGAGACCTACGGTCACACTTGAGCCCTTTGGCAATATCTTCTGCAGTAGCTCGCTCCTCCTCCAGCCGAGTGAACAAATCTAGCTCAGCAGCCGTCAAGATAACCCTGCCCTTCAAGAAACCCCGTACGTCCTCTAGAACTGCACCTTCTATCATGGTCTCTCTCCTTTAATGGTATGGTGAATTTTATTTAACCATATTGTCTCGACATAATCAAAAAGGTTGTATAACGTTAAAAACCGTGCCTCTCTCTAAAATTATTCCTTGCGGTGGATGAAAAAATAAGTAAGATGATTATCTTTTAGTGGATGTGAAAACCAAGTTGAGTACGAAACCGAGAAACAGGGTAAAAATCACATGGAAAATATCTGGCTCCTGCTGCTGATCATCGTGGGGTGGGTGGTGCTGAATCGATGGGTACTGCCTAAATTGGGGATTTCGACCTGAATGAGTGGAAGTTGCGAGATCGGGGACCGATCCCAACCACACAGTGATAATCCAAAGAATCCCGAGTAGCGTGTATCGAACTCCAGGGTGTGGATGAAACTTATCTGCGGAGTTCGATCTAGGCTTCGCCACCCTGCTAACTGGAAAAGTTGAGTTGGATTGAAAGTGGAGGAAATCATGGCTGAGAAAGTTCACATGTGTGAGACCTGTGGTAAAACGACCGAAAAGTTCGGTCATCTCTGTGATCCTGTCGAGGTAGACGAGGCTTACGTTTGTGACCACTGCGGTCAGGCATCAACTGATCCACGTCACATCTGTAAACCCAAGTTGCAGAATATTAATTTTGTCTGTATTGCCTGTGGCAGAGTAGCTGAACTTCCAAGTCAGCTCTGCAATCCACGGGACATTGAGCTTATGAAAAAACAGGATCCCCCCACAAAAATAACCTAGCCCGGGGTTTAGAGATCCTGCGACTTTGATTTGAGTCCGGAGTATTGGTTTGAGGGGTTCTGGCACTCTGGTGGGGCGGCAGGATAAAGGATAAAGCAAGGTCGCGCTACAAAATTAAACGTCACCTCATATCGTTTCTGAGTGTCTTTCCTTCGGCATCATTGGAAGCGGTCGACCGTCGTCTCTTTTTGGTCACCAGATGCAGACGGCTTTTGCAGAGTTCAGCTCTTACCACCACATGCCACCCAGCCAACGGGATTTTGTCGGTTGGCTCGAGCACCTGAAAGTGTGTGGATGCAGCACCAGAAGGTACCGTGGCTCGGTAGAATTTTCTTTCTGTGGCATTGTACCGGTAAAGGTAATAGTGCCCATCCTGCGTCATTTCGCTGGCTTCGCAGATCATCATCCTGGGGTCACGAATAATCTCCACTAAAGTGTATTGTATTTTCATCATCGGCCAATCCTTGGCTCACTGAGGATGTATCTCGAAATTATATCATATCCCGAGATTGTCGGGTTTGGGCCGATCGCTGCGCTCTTCTGTTGTGCACCGCAGAGGTATGACAATCCCCTCACAGTTCTTGTTTCAAACTCACTCAATGTCTTGAGTCTGACCGTAGAGAAACTTTTGCAGTTTCTTTTTGTCTTCGGCTGGAGTATCCACAAAATCAACTCCCAGCCTTACCGTATTCCCCTCTTGAACAACGTGGCCTACTAAGCCTTGGGTTTCGACTCTGCCGATTTCAGAAGGGAGATGTATTTCCAACTGTAAGCGGCAACCGGCATGAAATGCTTCCATGGCTGGCCCCATGGCCACCAGCATGATGCCCGAGTTGGAGATATCTTCTGACGTTGCCTTGTAGGTATGGCTGATCATCTCATCGGGCAAACTCTCCAACGGCCACACTCCGAAGCTAACCAGAAGTCTTTCTTTGAATCGAGGCTCCTTTCTCCTCTCCCGTATATTTGCCTCAGATCGTTTCTTTTTGGAATCCTCCTCACGCTCGCGAAAATACTGGACCAGAACTTCCTTGATTTGCGGATAACGCATCATAAGTCGTTTCATATTTTTATAGCTGAACTCGGCCAGGAGAGTTTCTGTGGCTGTTGCCACCGAGCTTGATCTCGGTTTACCGGATAGCAGCGCCATTTCCCCGAAAAACTGATTCGAATCCAGAGTGGCCAGGGGGAAATCCTTGCCTTGGTGGTCCTGAGTGAATATCTGCACCCTGCCATCAAGAATTATGTAAACGGAGCGTCCCGGATCACCCTCCTGAAAAATAAGTTCTCCGGCACTGAAAAAATGCAGGTTGGCAATATCTTCCAACCCTCTCAGCTCTTTCTTTCCCAGTGACCTGAAAATAGGGGTGGACAGAAGGGCCCCATGCAACCGCATGAAATTGGGATTGGTTCGATTTGGATCCATGAAAGGAGATTGATAGTTAATGAGTGACGAAAATACCTGCATGGTTTCGGACAGCTGTTCTGTGTTATCTGAAACACCCTCTTCCATGAAAGTCAGGGTAGAATCCCCAATTTGAAAAGAATCTCCCAGATTCAGGGTTTTAGAAACCACACGCTCTCCAGCAAAAATGATTCCATTAGCGCTGCCACAATCTTCAATACGCCAGGAACCCTGTTGGAAGCTGACTCTTGCGTGGGTGCGAGAGACGTTATAATCCACAAGAGTTATGTCATTTTCCGGACTGCGGCCGATGCTTACAGAGCCTTCCAGAGGGTAGATACTCCTCTGTAAATTGTTCCTTTTCAAGGCAAGATAAAATCTCTTCACTCTCTCACTCCATGTCACATCGATGCGACACAACAAAACGAATCATAATGAGCACACAAAACCATAGATGTGACTCCGAATAAAAAGATCAACCCATAAGTATTACTGCAAGTTTCGGGCCCACCATTAGAATGCCCACTCCTTGACACAAGACGAAAATTATAAAATTGTGGCCGCAGTGTTCTCACCCTTGTCTTCATTCCTGAGAGCCACTATTCTTGGAATAGACTACTTACTTGTAACAGCACAGTTAAGGTTGTTGAATGGAGGGAATACTGGTACATTCCTTCGGATGAATGCGAATCAAAGTAAAAGGAAGTAGGAATGGTTCAAGACCAACACAACACCCCCCAGCGGCAACGAACGGTGAGTTGGCATGATCCCATGGTCGGGGCCAATGCAGCAAGATTCATGAGCGGGCTGGATTATCTGCGCGCCATCGAGACAGGTGAAATACCTCCCCCTCCCATTGCTCAATTACTTGGTTTTAGCTTGAAACGAGTGGACAGTGGGCAGGCAGTTTTTGAATTAGAGCCGGCTGAGTATCATTATAATCCCATTGGCATGGTGCACGGCGGGGTTGCCAGCACAGTGCTGGATTCTGCCATGGGTTGCGCCGTTCATTCAACTCTTCCTGCCGGCACCGGCTACTCAACTGTGGAGTTGAAAGTGAATTTCATTCGCCCCCTGAGCACTGAAACAGGAACGCTCCACTGTGAGGCCAGTGTAATTCACACTGGTGGGCGTATATCGACGGCTGAAGGAAAGATAGTTGACAAAGATGGCAAACTCTATGCACACGGTACCACTACCTGCATAATCTTCAGACCCTCAAAGGAGGTGGACCGAGAAAAGTAAATTGGAGGTCCCTTTTCATGCAGAAAAAGAAAGTACTGGTAGTGGAGGATGAAATGGACATGCGAATCTTCATCTCCACCCTCTTGGAGACCAGCGGTTACAAACCAATTCTTGCCACCAACGGCGAGGAGGGTATTGAGCAGGCCCGCAAGCATAAACCGGCCGTTATCATACTTGATGTCTTGATGCCAAAATCGGGCGGTTTGCAGATGTACCGGCTGGTAAAAACAGACGAAAATTTAAAAAATATTCCGGTGATCATGATCTCGGCAATCGCCAAGAAGACATTTTTACACTCCATGCAAATGCTCAACAGCTACCGGGGCCAAACCGTACCAGAGCCGGAGGCTTACATAGAGAAACCTCCGGAGAGTGATGAGTTGCTCGAAACCTTAGCCAAATGCATCGGTTCCCCACAGTAGTGTTAACCCGGCCAGGCTTGAAAAAAATCGAAAAAAATGGCGCCCTGAGGCGCCCTTTGCTTTCCTTCTCAGCTAATACGGTGGTGTTTTTTGGTTAGGCTAGAGTAAAGAATGAGTGATGCAGCATGGCAAAATATCAAATTTCAAGAACCAAATCTCTGGGTTTCAGGTGTCGGGTGTCAGGTGTCAGGGAAAAAAATCACTGAAACCTGAACACTGAAACCTGAAACCTCACAAGAGCTCGCCACCTGTACTGGCAAAGCCATTTAACTCTGATCCGGCTTTTAGGACCGGATTTTCGATTTTAAATAAAGGGAATGTTACCGTGGCCTTCCTTTTCCTTGTTCACGGATATCTATCTCAACTACTCCATCCTCCTCATGAAAAAAGAATATCAGCTTCAAAACCAATACCAGGGTAAGAACAATTGCGGTCACGCACAGGATACTCACTGCTGAAATCATCCCACACCTCCTGCTATGCTCGTTCACCTATCTCGTTGGTGCAGAAGTGGTGCCAATAAGGAGCAAATCTAAAAAGTAATAAAATAACAAATGGTTAAAGATGTCTTCGTCAGAGAGTCATCTTGTCAAATCACCACATCTTGCCAAAAAACTAGTCCCAATGGGCCAAAAGATCAAATCAGAACCCGAATGGTGAGAGAGGAGTCTTGGGAGGACTGCCATATGGCCCGGCAGGTTGTGGGCTTTTTCCCCGCGGCTGTTTCGTAAGTTCAATCCTGTTGCCGGCTTTATCTGATAGTCTGCAAGCGTCTGTTTTTTTAACCCCGCACTATTTCCAGGTTTACCAGAAAATCGCTTAGGTGCAGAACCTTAATCGGTAAATTGTTGTGCAACACGCCGCCATCAAGCTGCATTATACAGCCGGGACAATCGGTAACGACTGTATCTGCACCAGTTTCTTTTATATTTTCAATCTTTTTTGCCAGTATTCCCGACGAAATCCCGGGAAAATCCACTGAATATGATCCGGCGAATCCGCAACAAACATCTGTGTCTTTGAGCGGCACGAAATGAGCGCCCAAGAGTTGGCGTAGGTAGGGCTCTGCCGTACTCTTCAAGCCTCGACCCAAGTGACAGGGTGTGTGATAGGTAACTTTGTTTTTTTCTGCGGACCGAAATCTGAGACCGTTTTCCTCCAGGAACATCGAGAGAGACTTTGTATGTGACGCTATCTTTTTCGCTTTTTCGCCCAAAGACGTATCATCGGTAACGAATTTTTCGAAATCTTCAACGATTGCCACACCGCAGCTCGGACACAAAATCAAGTAGGCGTCATAATCATCCGGGTTGCCCATGAAGTTGAGATTGCTCCTGATAGCTTTGTCAGCACTCTTTCTGTCACCAGCAAAAGCAGCGGGCAGCCCACAGCAAGCAGGCATTTCCGGAATGTCCACTCGAACGCCAGCCCTCTCCAGCACATCAATGAGTGCCAGGCCCAGATGTGGATAAAAATACTCCACCGCACAGCCAGGATAGAAAAACACACGCTTTTCAGTGCGCCCAGCCGTAGCCGCTCGCTCTCTCGCCTGATCCGTAAAGGTGGGCTTTTTTAAACTCGGTACTGCCTGGAAATCGTATTTCTTAGGAAGTGGCAGTTTGAGGTGTTTTTTGTCTTTTGTAACGAATGGTTTCTGGACAACCGCACCGATACCCATCAGATTGCGAAAAACGGTGGGCTTGGCCAAAACGGTTGAATACACCGCCTTCTTCAGCGGGTTGATGCCAAACCTGTCTCCGGAAAGCAG
>JASFGC010000115.1:0-10122 GCA_050123975.1 Syntrophobacterales bacterium
AAGTCTCTCCAGAGGCTAGTTCAGGAAAGGTGGTCTCAATATGACTGGCGCCACTACTTTGCTTCAGGGACTCCTGCTGTGAAAGAAGTGCTGCGCTGTGATCGTGACCGAGAGCCTCACCTAAGGAATGGTCGATCACTTCATCCCGTTTTTTGTCGAGAAGGTTCAGCATGTAGGAGTTGATGTGAGTTATGTTATCCTGTAGATCAGTTACAATGATCCCATAATTTATGGAATCCAAAATATTGAAAACATTATGTTTCTCAAATAAAATCACACCAAATTTGGTTGTCAAATCGATGTTTTCCGCCTGGATTTTTTCGTACCTCTCTTTGAGTTGAAACACCGACTGCTCCAGGCCTTTTATGATCTCGCCCACTCCGCCATTCTTGAAAGAACCGGAAGACACAGGTACTGAGTCTATGCAGATGTTCCGGAAATTTTGATTGACTTCATGGAGAGGTCGAAGTGCCAGGGTGACCCCGTAATAGACCAGGACCGCCATAGAAAATGCGAAAAAGGCCATTATGCCCATAAGCTTGATACGCTGGAGAGAAAACATTGATATGGGTGGGAGATCGAAACCCATTCTCACCGTGCCGCTCCTCTGTCCACCCTCAAAAATGGGTTTGGCAAATTCACTTATGACATGGTTGGTTCCCACCATTTTGTAGGTCTGTCGTATTAACCCATTTACATACAAAGATCTTTGCTCCACCTCAGTGGGAATTTTGGCCACAACATCACGGTGTGCTAAAGAGAGCAGGGGACTTCCGGTTTGATCCTGCACGATGCAATAGATCAGGCCGTCTGAAGTAACGTATTCAGCCAAGGTCTTGACGATGTAGTCACGCTTGCTGCCGAGAAAGTTTTCCATGGGATGGAGCGCAACCAGACTGACAAGGTAATTTCCTTTGTGCCGAAGGTCTTGATTTCTACTCCTTTGTTCCTGTTGGTGCAGGGTCTGGGCAAAGATACCGATGCCGATCACGAAGATGACAAGTATTGCAATGGTAATCCGTTGAACTTTCATGGGATTTCCCTCTCCTAAGTAATGAGTGCTATGGCCGTGAGAGAAAAAAACGTGCTTGGGCTCTCATGAGCATGGTCTCCAAAGACCGGATCATAAAAACATACCTGGAGACAACTTGAATGCTGCCAGTCCCGTTCTCCTCCCCAATAAATGAGGTGCAGTATGCGATTATTTGAGCTTGATTTATGCAAGATCTATGCTCAACTGCTAGCCGAAACAAAAAATGTGCGACCTGGCGAAGGGTTTAAAATTATTAGAATAAAAGTGATCTGAAAATCCCCGCTGACTCACCTTTCTCTGTCCTCCAGTGGGGCGCGATTTCGGGTCAGGGATGGTTATCTGTGGAAGGCAATATGTGCACTGGAGTTACTGGTTATGTTCAATAGAGTACCCACAAAATGTGCCCTCTCCTCCTGGGGAGGAGAGGGCTTCGGCCTTCCATATGCCGAATGGTTGGGGTGAGGGGGGGATGAACCAGCCCTTTTTCTGGGCGGTTACACTTTTTAATTACGAACCGCTGTGAATGAGCTGCGGTTCACGAATGAAAGACTACCCCTTCATGGGGAGTGGGTCTTCCATAGGTTCGTCAGAGTATTCCTCATCAACCGGTGCGTCATCAGCGAATTCATCACTGGTTTCTTCATCAACAGATTCGATTTCACTGCCATCCTCAGCAGCAGGATCTGTCTCTACGGGAGTCTCAACCACAGGCTCATCGACGACGGTTTCTACAACCGGGTCTTCCACCGTGGTGTCGCTAGCAGGGGCAGATCCTTCAGAAGTTTCACCGCCGGACACAGCATCGTCCGCGGGTTGCGTCTCAACATTGCCAGTATCATTGGTGGATTCTTGAACTACGGGAACCTCGGCAATCGGTTCTTCCACGGTAGTGTCGCCAGCAACGGGTTGCACGACTTCGGTAGCATCACCACCCTCTGTGACCGGCTCGGAGACCGCAGGAGTTTCAGCGACAGGTTCGACGACAGGAGTTTCTTCGCCGACATCGGTTTGCACGACTTCGGTATCACTCTCAGCGGCAGGCTCATTGGTAACGGTGGTGCCGCTCTCGGGTTCATTGGCGGTGCTGGTAGAAACCACAGCGTCAAAATTCTGGGTTTCTACTACTTTCGCCTCATCTAGTGTTGTCGTGCTGTCATTACCTGAGTGGTCATGAGGCCAGGCCACATCCAAGGTATCCGCGGCCTCACTATTTAAGAAATCTGACTCTAAAGTTAAGCAATAGTCAGTCCGGTAGTAACCCAGCAGAGGTCGAATGAGCATGACGTAATAGGTACCGTCCGCTGGCAGGGTTGCCGACATAGTTAAGGGCAATTGGTCCTTCTTTCTTACCCTAAAATCAACGCCAGGAATCGCATCTCGGACACCCAGGAACACCCGCCCTTTGCCTTTCCACTCTAGCCACCGATTCTCCAGTTCGCTTGCTGAGGATTCCTTGGCAACAGCCTCCGCCGCCCCTTCCCCTTCTAGCCATACATTTAGGGTGACCGTTTCACCTTCTATGCCCTTAAACTTAAAGAGGCCGACGGCACGATGAAGGGGATTCTTTTTGAGTGTGAATCTGGAGAGTTTGGGGGCAGAAGTTCCAGGACTGGCAGATGCTGAAGTGGTATATGTCGAAGAACAGATGGTCTTTATCGGCTCAACATCCGGGGGTTCCCCGACCACAAAGGTCAGGCTGCTTACCTTAGCTGTGGGTTCACCACGGGACACAGCTTGGCCGTTGGTATGATCTATCTCATGAAGATTTCCTAGTAAATCAACCCCGAACAAAAAGTTTTCATGACTAAAGTCAAGAGACACTACATTGACCGGTTCACCGGATGTCTGATCAACGATTGGGATCGCACTTGTGGTTTCAACTAAAAGCTCTGGTTCCAGGTGAATCTTGATCAAATCACTTGTGCTTACAATCGAGGCGACAGCATATATTACTTTCTCAACCGAATGATATGCGAGGGCCCTTACTTGCTGCGCACCAAAGAAAAAAACAGGGGTTAACGTGGCTTTTGGATCTGTTGGATCGCTATCATCGAAAGTGACCTGGACCAGACTGGACTGTTCACTAGAAGGATCGACCTGAACTCCGTAGAGCATATTTTCCCCTGCCTCGAGGGCAAAAACCGCGGGGACAATCGTGCCTGTCTCTGGAACCAACTTGAAGGTCTGAACTTTAGCGCCTGTAACCGGGTCAATGGCAATAATGCTGCCAGGATTATCATCGATGGCAACGAGCAGTGTGTCAGTACTGTATTGGTATTCGATATCGGCTATCGAACCAACGCCGAGATCAAAAGGAAGAGAGCTTTCGGCGGTCTCAGGGGTGATATTGATAAGCGAGCCAGTGGAGCCGGTGGAACCTATCAAATCGCCAACTTTAAGTGGCCATGTGAACTCGGGAGCAGGGGGCTGAGTAGAGCACGTGAGTAAGAGGGTGTAAGGACCGGTATCAGCGCCTGCGCCGGGAGTTTCAGCACTGATGGCAAGATAGTAGGTGCCACCCACATCGACAGTCATCTCAAGATATGGGTCTGGACTGATATCCATTCCAGAAGACGAATCAACGCTTACTGCGACTAGTTCTCCAGAGGCATCGAAAACTTCCAAAATGGAGTCCAGTGGAGATTCTATTTTCTCAGCATCGACGTCGATAGTGAAAAATTGGCCTGCCACAAGATCAATGGCGTAATAATCCACTTGAGAAGACGGTGTTATTTCTCCAAAGTGACTCATTGCAGGATCAGCACAGGTGGCGGAGAATGCATTGGTGAAGTCTTCGGCAGTGGGTTCAACCGCAAGAACCGTTGGCACCGTGCCAAACAATAAAAAGATGATCAGTGCAAGTAAGAAGAATCTGTTCGTGGGTCTCATTGCATATCCCCCTGGTTTGGGAACCACCCCATGTGAAAGGAATTCTGATGTAACGCTCGGTTTCGCAAGATTGATGCCAATCGTTTGGTGGAAGTTATATGTAGTAAGATCAATAAGTTATGAGGTCAGTCTCATTTGATCGCAGATGACTAAATAATCACATTTGGCCAACTGGCAAAACGGTGTTTGGGCAAATGGCCAACTCTCTGCATGAAGACAGGGACTTCCTCGAAGTAACTAGAACCCGGCCGCAGAGGCACGGTAACCTCGAGTTTCTTTGAATTAACTATTGGTAATCTCTAAAGTTTTAGTGTGCATTACAAAAAGGAAGGTATGAATTTCGCTTCTTCTGAGAGGAGTTTCTGCGGACAGAATGAATAGGCGTGTTTCAACTGAGATTGTTGGCGGAATGGCAAAATGGGTCGAAATGGGAAAAATATTTCCACTTTTTTCATCTCGATACCAAGCATCATTCACTCTCGAGTTTTTCCTTGGGCCACTGCACTGGAAACGGCTCAATGTGATCCCAGTAACACAAAGGTGAGCCCAAGATTTTCGAGGATTCCTATGCACGAACGAACCAAATCATACCTGCTGTACTGAGCGGCTGAGTAATAAAATTCGCTGCTGTGGGAAATTTTTTTCCACTTTCTGACTAACCCGAGTCATTCATGAATACGGTTATGCACATAACTCAACAGAAAGTTCTTTTCCATTCGAGGTGCTGTGTCGCAATACGTCATCCCGGCCAAGTCCGCCTACGGCGGATGCGAGCCGGGATCCAGACAAGGTCCCTGCGAAGCTTGTCCCTGACTGCGATCAGGGAGCGGGGAACCAGACAACACATGACATCATTGATCTTTCACTGGATTCCGGACCTCGCTCCGCGAAGCGAAGCTCGTCCGGAATGACGGGTTCGGCGAATTGTGACATGGTTTCCAAGGGCAGAAGACATGCTGCGGAGCTAAGGTAATAGTCGTTTTGTTGAATTATCCAGGGCAACCATGATTTTCTAGGCTCGCGCTACATTGACACTCCCCGGGGGCCGTGATAGATAGTGTCCATCCCGAAGGAAGGTTCAAGGCACAGGGCCTATGTGAGCTAGCAGCAGGCAGCAAGCAGCCGTTACAACTAGGCACTAAGAACTAAGCACTAGGCACTGCAACGCGACGCGGTGAAACGGGGAGACGGAGACGCGGCGAAAAAGCCAGAAGTTGAGAAGAGCTCAATTTCGATGTGCTTTTTTCCTGGATTTTGACTCCTGGCTTCTTGCTCCATGCCCCATGCGCTATGCTCCATGCGCTTTGACTTGGCCCTAGCGACCAACTTTTCGATGTTGAATAAATAGGTGACCATGCGGCGGCGCAGGCGGCAGAACGTCTATGTGCAGAGCAAAAGGAGGGTTAGAAAACGACTGTTCATCTTATTGCCCCTTTTGTTGGCCGCACCGGTAATACTCTTTCTCAGTCTGAAGCCACGAGAGCAGCTCCCCCAAAGGAATTCGCCCACAATCTTCTATGTAGACAGATTTGCCGAGAAGAAAAACTATCGCCAGTCCGTCCAGGGTACCGTGCATACAATAAAAGACGGCGATAGCCTCTATCAGGTATTGGTAAACTACGGTGTCAGGGTTCAAGAGATTGGCGGTCTGATTGCGGCCTGGAGATCCCTGCCGGAGATACAAAAGCTGCGACCCGGAGAGATTCTGGAGCTTATATTCGCACGTGACTCGCAACGATTAGAAAAGGTTCGCTATGAGAATATGCAGGGACAGGTAGTGGCAACCACCCGAACAGGACAGGTCTGGACAACCAGCAGATACGCCAAGCCAGTGGTTGTCACCTCTGCTCTGGCGCGCGGTACGATAAAAGACTCCCTCTACCAGAGTGCGGTGGACGAAAATATCGATTTTGAGCTGGCTTGGGCACTTGTTGACATTTTCGCCTGGGATATTGATTTTTTCGTGGATCTTCGCGCTGGAGACCACTATGCTTTCTTGTATGATCAGCGTTTCAGAGACGGCAAGCTCGTTGGCAACGGTCGCATTGCTGCGGCCCACTTCCATAACGGCTCAACGCACCACCGGGCTTATTATTATCAAGCTCCAGGCAAAAGGGCTGATTACTACGACGAAGAGGGGAATTCCCTGCGCAAAGTGTTTCTCAAGTCTCCGCTGCGTTACTCGCGTATCAGTTCCGGCTTTTCGAAGCGGAGGTTGCATCCCATATTGAAAATCTACCGGCCTCATCCTGGCATTGATTACGCCGCGCCCACTGGAACACCTGTTGTGGCTGTGGGGGACGGGCGGGTAATTTCCAAGCGGTGGAGAAACGGGTATGGTCGCTACATCGCCATACGGCACAATAGTCGTTACATCACAAGCTATGGGCATTTATATCGCTATGCTTCCAAGATCAAAGTGGGATCGAACGTGAAACAGGGACAGGTTATAGGTTATGTGGGTGCGAGCGGGTTGGCCACCGGTCCCCATCTTGACTTTCGTATGAAAAAAGATGGCCGTTTTGTCAATCCACTGAGGAATCGACTGCCGGCTGCCCGGCCCGTTCCTGCAAACTATCTGTCAGACTTCAAGAGGCGAGTTGCTTCTCTGGAAGAACAACTTGCCCAGGCCCAATCTCCACAAGGTTCCCATGCAACTCTAGCGATTTCTGTGAACCAATGAATTAACCAGGATATTCCATAAATCACTTGCTGCGATCCCTAGAGCATTTTCATGAAACATCTTGGTTAGGCAAGTGTCTAAGAGGAAATAAGAGTTTTCTGCTGAAGGAGTGTTTATGTTGCCAAAGCGCTGGCCGGTAATTATGTTCCTGGGGCTGCTGCTGAGTATTGCGGTAACAACCAATAAGGCAGCCCAGGCATATATTCTTCCTCCCGAGCAAATCATAGAGTACGTCAGCAAACAAACTGCCAGAGTATATAACGTTCATTTTGTCGTGTGGGCCGAGAGTCCTGACCCTGAGTTCCCCAAGACCATGATGAGAAGGGAGATGGTAATCTATGCTGCCCGACCTGATTTCTTGCGCCAGGAAATGGTTGGGGGGGCTGGGAGTGACATCACCCTGGTAAGCTCAGGGAGGAGGATTCTCGTTACAGATGGACATCTCTCGGCGGAGCCACCCCGTCATGAGGACATCTTTGCCATTCTGTTGCACGCCAGCTCACCACAGACCTTGGAGACATTACTGGCGTTGGAGCAGGTAGATTTGAGCCAAGCACACATTAGCCGTTTTGATAAACGGATAGCTTACGTGATTGGCGGATCACCCGGAGCAGACAACTCACCCCAGTTTTGGTGTGACAAGGACAAGTTTTTGCCTTTGCGCTTGATTGGGCGCAGGTTGTATCATAACGTCGAGGACCTGGTGGACATCCGCTTTCTTTCTTATCAAAAGGTGGGAGAGTCCATCTGGTTGCCATGGGTAATCGAGTTCTACCGTCAAGATACGTTGTTTTTGCGCTTAACTGTGCAGAAAGCATACTTTAACGAACGGTTGCCGGATTCGCTCTTCGATTTTGAGGCGCTTGCCGCAAAGTACCCGCCACCGCCCCCCCCAATGGAACCAGCAGAGAAACCTCCTGAAGAGCTGGAACAAATGCGTCGCTACCTGGAGAAAAAGTACGAGTAATAGAGTTGTCTACTTTACTACGCATTATAGTGGCCGAAGGAAGGCTGATTGAAGATTCACCACAAAGGCACAGAGCTAGCGTAAATCCGAAATCCGAATATCGAAATTGGTCCTACGGACTCCCCACCCTCCGGGCGGGGCCCCAGTTTCAAAACAAATTAGAATTACCAAAATCCAAATGACCGAAACACAAGACAAATCTCTATAGACAGTTATGTTTTGAACATTTGAGAATTCGGATTTTGTATTTGTTTCGTGCTTCGGATTTCGGATTTAGAATTTGAGTGCGACGCACTTCTCCGTGTCTCTGTGGTTAGTAAAAGCATTTAGCGAACTCTGGTGTCCATAAATGCCGAGCTAGAGGAGTGGGCGCTATTTGAAATTTGGAAAGTACCCATGAGCGCGATTTTTGTAGAGGTGGCTGTAGTGCTGCCGGTTATCGGCACCTATTACTACAAGGTGCCCCCGGATTTGTGCCGAAAGGTAGCAGTGGGGCGGCAGGTGCTGGTCCCATTTGGCAGGAGGCGACTGACCGGCTATGTACTCAGACTGGAAGAGCAGTTGCCAGTTGGCATGGCCGCAACCATCCGCGATGTTCTCCAGGTCAGTTCAAATGAATGTTATTTTAGCGAAGCGCACCTGCCGTTCTATCGGTGGCTCAGCGATTACTACCTTGCACCTCTCGGGGAAGTAATACGGTCCGCTCTACCCAGGGGCACCAGCGCCAGCACCCGTCGTGCCGCCTTCGTTCGGGAGGAGACCCTTCGTTCAATCCGTCAGTCAAGTATCACTGAAGAGGAAGGCGCAGTGCTCTCCTTGCTTCGGGAACACCCTGGTTTGTCCCTGGCGCAGATTCGTCGCCGCTTGCCCAAACAGGGAGTAGACCGTGTTTGTCGAACCCTAAATCGCAAGAATCTGATTTTCTGGGAGGATCAGCAGCAAGAGCCTCAGATAAAGCCCAGGAATCTCAAGGTGGTCAGAGGACTACACCATCTTGATACCTCATCCCTCTCAGAAGAACAGCTGAAACCGAAAGAGAAGGAAATACTCAACCTGTTGGAAGAAGGCCCCAGACTCCTCCGCGAACTAAAAGAGATGGTAGGTAATGGCTACTATTGGATTCGGAAAATGGCTGATCGAGGCTTGGTTTCAGTGAGTCTGGAAGAGGTCTATCGTGACCCCGTCGGCCCACCCCTCATTGAGACTACTTCTCCACACAAGCTTACCGGTCATCAAGAGCACGCGCTTGAGGCTATCACTCAGGCCCTTGAGAAGAACCGCTTCGCCAGTTTTTTGCTCCACGGAATAACCGGCAGCGGCAAGACAGAGGTGTATCTAACTGCTGCGGCTGAGGCCTTGCGGTTGGGACGCCAGAGTCTGATCCTGGTGCCGGAGATCGCTCTTACTGCTCAGATGGAGAAACTTTTTCGCCAAAGGTTCCAATCTCGGGTCGCCATCCTCCACAGCGGTCTCGGCCGTGGTGAGCGGAGGGATGAGTGGGTGCGAGTTCGCAGGGCTGAAGTTGATGTGGTGGTGGGAGCCCGTTCCGCACTGTTCGCACCTCTCGACCGACTGGGTCTTGTGGTAGTGGACGAGGAGCATGACAATTCCTATAAACAGGAAAGAACCCTTCGATATCATGGGCGAGACGCGGCAGTGATGCGAGCCAAGTTGGAAGAGGCTGTGGTAATCATGGGTTCAGCGACTCCTGCTCTGTCTTCATATCATAATGCTCTTCAAGGAAAGTTCCATTTGCTTACTCTGCCACATCGAATAGATCAACGTCCCCTGCCCAAGGTCACCGTCATCGACATGAAGCTCCAGAGAAAGACTGATGTGCTCTCTATTCCCCTGCGCCAGGCTTTGGCCGATACCTTGGCTGCTGGTAAGCAGGCTCTGCTGCTGATCAATAGACGAGGGTACGCCAATTTTCTCCTTTGCCGCCGCTGCGGCCATGTAACCCACTGCCACAATTGCGCTGTCAGTCTTACTTGGCATCGCGCCGGCGAGAAACTCCGCTGCCATTTGTGCGGCCTCACTGTGGCTGTGCCTCCAGTGTGTCCCCAATGTGATGCTGCCACCCTCAAACCTTTTGGCTTTGGCACCCAGCGGGTGGAGTCGGAAGTACAGCGTTTTTTTCCGGAAGCCCGAGTCAGTCGCATGGATCGAGACACCACGAGAAACAAGCGGGCATATCGCTGGTTTCTCTCTGACCTCGGCCGTGGGCGGATTGATATTCTTGTCGGTACTCAAATGATCGCCAAAGGCCACGACTTTCCTAATATCACTCTGGTAGGGGTGGTAAGTGCAGATATTGCTTTGCAGTGGCCGGATTTCCGCGCTGCTGAGAATACCTTTCAAGTCTTGACCCAAGTGGCGGGAAGGGCTGGCCGGGGTGATAGTCCGGGAACAGTGCTGGTGCAGACATACAACCCGGAACACTACGCTATTCGTTTTGCCAGGATGCATGACTATGGCGGGTTTTTCAAAGAGGAGATGGCTTTTCGTCAGGAACTGGACTACCCGCCATACCGCCGACTCATTCTGTTT
>JASFGC010000116.1:0-9995 GCA_050123975.1 Syntrophobacterales bacterium
ATATCAAGAGCTTTCTGGCCAAGAATGAATCTTTTCTCCAAAGCGTTGCTGGGGCTTTGGATATAGCGATGATGGTAGAGACTCAGGCATTGGACCTCTATCTGAAAATGGCGGCAGAAAGCAAGGATGCCGCAACCAAGGAGGTTCTTTTCGAGATCGCCGAGGAAGAGAAGGTTCATCTCAAAGCCCTGGGGCGAGTGCTGGAAGATCATCTTTCGAAATCCGCATAACCCGGATATTTCATGAACGGAGAAGCTATAAAGAAGCTGCTGCTGACTGTACTCCTTGCGTTCACAGTCAGCGCTCAGCCCGCGATGGCGGTAGAGAAATTGGAACTGGGATTCGGCGTTGGCGCCGCACCGGATTATGAAGGGTCCGAAGACTATGTACCTGTCCTTCTGCCTTACGCCAGGATGGATTTGGATTCAGGCCAGTTTCTGCTTCTGCAAGGCAACCGGTTGCGAGGCATCGATTTCAAAGCGAACGTACTTCCGGATGACATTTGGAGGTTCGGGCCAACGCTCGGGTATATCCCGGAACGGGATGATGTCGACAATAATCAGGTGGATCGCATGCAGAAAGTTGACACCTCTGTCATGGTGGGCATCTTTTGGGGTATAGAATTTGATGGTTGGTCTGCCGAGCTAGAGGCGCAGCAGGATGCAGTCGGTGGGAATGGCTTCCAGCTTTCCTTAGACGTTGGCTACAAATTGTCGATAAATTACCAGTTGATGGTAGGGTTAAGCCTTTTTACCACGTATGCTGACGGTGACTACATGAATGCTTATTTCAGTGTCGACAGAGGGGACTCGGAGCGCAGCGGGCTTGACCAATACGACGCCGACTCTGGCTTCAAAGATGTCGGTATTTGGCTAACCGGGCGCTATAATTTCTACGGGTATTGGAATGTCTTAGCCGTTGGTAGTTACAGTCGGCTCATCGGTGATGCGGCGGACAGTCCTATCGTGGATGACGAGGGTGATCCCAACCAGTTTCTGCTTGGGCTTATACTCTCTTACGACTTCTGAATACTGCGTAAGGGTCAGGGCATAGAGCATAGAGCATAGAGCATGGAGCATGGAGTAAAGAAATGATGTGAGATGTGGGATGTGAGATTTCGAGTTGCGAAACTGGGAACCCGCCCAAAGGGTGGGAGTCCGCAGGAAAATTGCGAATTGCGAATGTAAGAGCAAAGAGCCCCTGGAAAAGAAGTATTCCGTTTTGTTTTCTTATTCTGGATTCTGAATTCTGGCTCCTGAATTCTTACTTGTTTTGGTGCCTAATGTTTAGTTCTTAGTGCCTAGCTTTTTCTGCCTGCTGTCAGCTGCCTGCTAATATCACCGTCTCGCCGTTTCTCCGTGTCCCAGCGTCCTCCAGCCGTGCCTAGTGCTTAGTTTTCTTAGTGCCTAGTTGTTTTCTGCCTGCTGCCAGCTAATACAGGCCCAATGCCTTGAGCCGAGCCCTAGAGAAATATCCAGATTTTCAACATGTTCTTGTTCTCTTCCCGACGGTATTCCATCGCGTTTCTCATGTGCCGAACGAATTGCAACCCCAGGCCCTCCTCCAATCGATCCATGGCGGACTTGGAATGATCCGGTCTTGGTATAGTAAGGGGATTGAACTCTTTCCCATCATCTATGACTGTGAGGGCGACTTCCTCTTGCTCGACCTCGATTTGGACTTCGATCTCATGGGATTCTTCATCGTCATATCCATATTTGATTATATTCATGAGTATCTCTTCCAAAATGAGATTTACCGCATAAACTAGCTTTGACTGTAATTCTCGAGGTTCCAGAAAGACATTTACTACCTGAAGCACATGAGTCAATTCCTTCATGTCGTTCGCAAAAGAGATAGAAAGAGTGTTCGCCACAGCAAGCCTCCATTAGCCCGTATATTTCATGCATCACCTGCTGCGACCACGAATATCGCCGTCCTTCCGGGCGTCCTCGCGTGTCGACCCCTGCAACGTACCGTTCAGGTACGCCTCGGGGTCAACACCCTGCGATTGCCCGGTGGCACGCCCATCTAATTCGCGCTCGCTGCGCTCCGCTCAGTCCCGCAAGCGGGTTCCCAGTTGCGTGGTCTCGCGACAGTAATGCATGAAATATACGGGCTGAACGTCTTTGAGTTACTCGATACGAAATTCAAAGTAGGTACTGTCTGTAGATTCCGCGTTCGCAAGTACCTCTTTCAAAGGACTCCCTTCCCGGGCTTCGGCGAATCCAGCGGTTATCCATAAATTCAGCCCCGGGTGGCATTCACCCTCGATAAAATCACATACCCTCAACTCTCTGGCTAGTTTGATGCAGAACTTCCGGGCCTGATCCATCTTGGCGTTGTGCTGGACCACCATTATCTTGTTCATGCCGTAACGGGAACAGGTATCGGTGATCTCGAGCTGCTGCTTCACCCGGGAGGCCAGGTTCTTGACCACAGTTTGACCGGTCACGTGCCCGAGCTTCTCATTGACTTCTTCCAGATTTTGCACAGTAAATGAAATGACGGAAAAAGTGATGTGGTGGCTTTCCAGCCGGGCCATCTCTTCTTGAAACTTCCTCTCACCTTGAGCCTGGGTGTCCATCCCGGTGAGTGCGTCGTGGGGGGTTTCCAAACCCTGGATGAACTGCTGCACCACCTCATCAGCAGCCTGCTGAATTTCCTCCGGGGTGCCCTCAAATCGGATCAGTCCCTCGTCCAACATGGCCACACGTTGCGAAATGTAAAAAATGTCAGGAATATCGTGGCTGATCACAACCCCGGTAAATCCGAGCCTTCTTTGGTAATCGGAGATCATGCTGTGTACTGCGCTTTTTCGTATGGGATCGAGGCCAGTGGTGGGTTCATCGAAAAGAACAATCTCCGGTTCAGTCACCAGGGCTCTTGCCAAAGCTACCCTTTTCTTCATGCCTCCGGACAACTGGCTGGGATATTTGTTGTCAATCCCTTCCAAGTCAAATAACTTCATTTTGTCCCAAACACGAGTGCGAATCTCCCCTTTCGGCAAGGAGGTCGCCTCTTTCAGCGGCAAGGCGACGTTTTCGTAGACACTCATAGAGTCGAAAAGGGCGGTGTCCTGAAACACGTAACTCAATCTGGCTTTTAGGCTGTCTATCTCAGCCCGTTTCATTTCAGACAAGGGTCGTCCCCGGAAGAGAATCTTACCCGAATCAGGTTTTAACAAGCCAATGATGTGCTTCAGGAGCACGCTCTTACCCATACCGCTCTTGCCAATGATGGTAGTGATCTCCCCTTGGAAGATATTCAGGTTGGCGCCATTGAGCACCTGATTGGCTCCGAATCTCTTGTAGACGTTTTCAAACTGAATGAGCGGCTGGTTCATTATTCATCCCACGACAGTTGGTTGTTGTTGCCCGGAGAGGTCTGAAACGTTAGGGTTTCTTATCATATTTCGCCAATAAACCTAAACCATAAAAATAGCTATCGCAACCCACAAAGCGGTTTGTATGTTTTTTGCAGCCTGGGGATCGTGCTCATTGAGGCTTCCTTTCTTCCACTCTGGTGACCAATGGAATACCCACAAAGGAAACCTTGTGGAGAAATTCTTTTAAGTTGAAGCAATTACGGGTAAGATGACTAGGTGTAGAGAAAAAAGATAAGACGGTACATAATCTCATTAGTATCAGGATAAAAGAGTCAAAGAAGTCTATAGAAAGGAGTGCGGATGGAAGTCATCGAGAAGAAACAGGACGGAATTTGTATTTTGACTCTGAGTGGTCGTTTAGATGCGAGCAGTTCTTCGGAATTTCGCGAGAAGATATTTAAGATTATCGAAGATGGGACAAACAGGGTAATCTTGGACTGCGAGAATTTAAATTACATTTCGAGTGCTGGTCTGCGCGTGGTTTTAGAGGCCACCAAGGAAATAAAGCAGAGTAATGGGAAAATAATGCTCTGTGCCTTGCAGGATTATATCAAGGAGGTATTCGAAGTAGCTCAATTCGAGGCATTCTTACCCATCGGCGACACGTTAGAGGAAGCGATCAAAACAATCTAATGTGTTTATTAAACATCGAAAACCTGGTCCTTAGGGCCAGGTCAGCGTTCAATGGCTTTACCGGTAGAAGAGGTTTCAGGTTTCAGTGTTCAGGTTTCAGTTGTTTGTTTTTCTTTCCTGACACCTGACACCCGACACCTGAAACCCTGAGATCGGGTTCTTTGGGCCCGGTTCATTTACTTGCTTATGGTGAAGACCATTTTTTCACGTATAACTCGTCCGTTCTGTCTGACCAACAGATCTATTCCATTTTCGCCCTCCGGCAATGCACCCTGAGTATATTGCACGCCTCGAGGTGCCGCCGCTGACGCTCTACCAAGCAATTGTTTGGGAAAAATTATTGCCGTGAGGGTTTCTCCTGCGGCTATAGGGACAAGAGGTTGGCCTCTTATTTCTTTGAGCCCATCCCAAGTAACACCTTCCCACAAAAAACGGCCCTTCTTTTGATTGTTCAGGAGATAGAAAGTGTTTTCCCAATCGAGATTCAATTCTTCTTTCGTATTGTTGGTTAAAACGAGACGGAATGTCACAAAGAAACCCTGGCCTTTTTTACGTTGAGGCCTGAGCTCGGCAACGAAATAGTCATTACTGGCTCTTTGAACTTCTGGATTACTAGAATAAACATCCACTGGAGTTACCGGCTCTGGGAAGACACCCCGTTCTTTTACCAAGGCATTGCGGTACTGGATAAAGGCGTTGCGGATGGCAATGTAGGGATCGATGGCGGCTTCCTTGAGAGCCTCGTAATCTCCCAGCGTCAGTGAGACGTTGTTGAATTTCCTGTATCCCTTTACCCCCCAACGCACTAGTAAGGGATCAACGTACCAGGTGATTGGATCCAGGTAGGAATCGCCAACCCAGCCTATCAGACTTCTCGTACTGTGTGGCCCCAGCACTGGCAGATTTATGAAAAAACCATGCCCCATCCTCCAAACACCCAGAGTCTGGCCAAGGTCCTCGTCCTGCATGGGAAGGTTGAGCCCTCTCGAGGAAGGATCGAAGAAACCGAAAAAGCCGAGGCTTGAATTAACAAAGAAGCGCGAGACTTCTATTCCCGCACCTCGAAAATTTCCCTGTAGAATGCTATTGACGAAGCGGACCGGGAACAGCAGATTGATGAAAAAGTTGCGAATGGCAACCCGAAAGTCCTCGGGGAAAATCCAATTATAGCCCCGGGCTGTGGGTTTGAGGAGCCAGAAGTAGAGTCGGTCGTTGAAGTGAAACATGGCACGGTTGAAGGGTTCCAGGGGATCTGCAATCAATACCACCTCATCTTCCTCCGGTTCCTCTTCCAGGAAATCCAGATCCTCTTCGAAATCGAGGTCCTCATCAGATAGATCTTCCGTTCCCTCCTCTGAGGCTGGTGGACTTTTCTCTTCCTGTTTTTTCTCTATCTCCAGGGGACTCTGTTCTGCTGTTTCCTTTTTGGACTGGGATGGGTTTTTCTCTGCAGCGGCCAAGGTTCCCTGCTGCGCCTGCACGGAAGGAACTGTTGGTTCAATTGAAAGGGTGGAAGTAGAATTGTGGGCACAGCCGACCGTGATAAAAGCAATAAGCAGGACCAACCATGATAGTGGCTTCATGAAATCCATGCTCCGTAAGTGGTACGCCCTACGTTTTTGGTTTTTTTTGATCTACGCTTCTTCGGTCTTCTTTCTCAAGATTTTGAGCACTTCTTCTGGGGGATTTTTCGCCAGGATGTCTCTGAATTGGGTGCGGTAGTTTTTAATCAGGCTGATGCCTTCTATGATGACGTCGTACACTTTCCACTTGTCGTTTTTTAGATACACCCGGTAGAAAATCGGGATCTCTGCGGATTTCGTGATGATGTGGGTTTGGACCTCGGCCTTTTTGTCCGAAAGCATGGTTTCTTTATCGAAAGTTACCTTCTCGTCTGTGTAGGAGAGAATTCTGTCCATGTACGCCTTTTCCAGTATTGATCGGTAAAGCTGGATGAATTCTTTCTTCTGGGAACTGTCGAATTTTCGCCAATTTCGACCGAGTGTGAGTCTGGAAAGTGCGACATAATCAAACATTTCATCGGCGATAGCCTCGATCTTTTCTTGTTTGGCTTCTTTGTTGGCTTCGCCCTGCAAGGCCGGATCACGCAGAACTTTGAGCACGTCGTTCACATGTCCCTCAACGGTGTCCAGCGGCACACCCGCGCGTACATGAAGCGGCATAAGCAAAAAAGCTAGGAGAATGAATCCCTGACACAATCTTTTCATGTTTCACCCCTCAGATTTAGTAGCAGTAGTTTTATTCAACATCGAAAACCTGGTCCTAGAGTGAGGTTTCAGGTTTCAGTGTTCCCGCCTTCGCCTCCAGGGCTTCGGCGCGGCAAGCAGTTTCCCTCGCTGCCGCTTCACTTCAAACGAAATCTTCGACAGGTTTCGGTCTTGAGTTTCTTTTTCCTGAAACCTGACACCCGACACCTGACACCTATTATTTCTCAACGTCTCCAAAGGCATACTTGCTTATGAGATCCTGGATGTCAGTGGGCGATTCGGTCTCGATGATGGTTCCTCCCGGTTGCAGTAGTTCGTCCGTTCCTCCCCCGGGATCGATGCTGACGTATCTGTCGCCGATCAAGCCTTCGGTTCTTATCGAGGCAATGGCATCATCATAAATCCTTATCCCTTTGTTAATTCTAAATTCCGCCACTGCCATCTGATTCTCTTGATCCATGGTGAGTGTGTCCACCCGTCCAATTTCAATACCAAGCATCTGGATGGAGCTGCCGGTTCTCAGGCCAGACACCGAGGTGAACCGGGCAAAAAGTGAGTAAGAGTCATCGCCAAGAAGGCCAACATTGCCCAGTTTGACGGTCATGTACCCCACACAAAACAACCCGATGACCACAAAGATGCCCACCGCAGTTTCCATGGCATATTTCTTCATTTCTGTTTACCTCCGCACCGTGCACTGTATTCGTGCGATTCATTCCTGTCCATGTTTAACGAGCTCTATGTTGGATACCATTTCTACAAATGCCACTCTTGCCTATGATAGTCGAAACCTGGCTTTTGTAGATTGTTGAATTCCCCTGATCCAGAATCGTCCGGGGACCGAATCGTTTGGTCACGTTTTTGAAAATGCTCCAGTGAGCGCATTCCCCGTAGTCCGCCGGAGGCGGACGGGGTTAGCGAGCGAGCTGCAATAAAATCGAATTTTCGAAGATTCCCTGTCCGCCGCAGGCGGACTGCAGGGAGCTTCAATTCGATGAGAGGGGTTTCCATAGTTATTGCTAAATGAGAAATGAGGTTACAACATAGTCCGCCACAAGAATGAGCACACACGATAAGACAACGGCCGAAGTTGTGGAAAGACTCACACCTTTGGCACCGTAGCTGTCCGTGCGCATGTGGGTGAAATAGCCCTGGTAGCAGCAGACAGTGGTAACAATGACTGCGAATACCAAGGCCTTGATAAAACCGTCGGTGATGTCCTTCATCTCCACGCTGGACTGGACACGGTGAAAGTAGGTGCCGGCATTCACACCCAACAGCACGACCCCGGAGAGAAAGCCGCCCAGGATGCCAATGAGGTCAAACAGAGCCGTCAGTAAAGGAAAGCTGATGATTGAGGCGGCAATTCGTGGGCTGATCAGGAACTTGAGCGGATCAATACGCATGGTATCCAGGGCGTCGATCTGCTCTGAGATGCGCTGAATGCCGATCTCCGCGGTCATGGCGGAGCCTGCCCGAGCGGTAATCATAATGGCTGTGAGCACGGGCCCCAGTTCCCTGACCAGAGAAAGGGCCACCAGGGTGCCGAGCGCCCCTTGGGCGCCGAACTTAACCAGAGCATGGTAGGATTGAAGGCCGAGGACCATACCAGTGAAAAAACCTACCAGCATGATGATGGTTATGGACTTGGCGCCGATGTAGTAAATTTGTTGAATGATGCCGGGTATCTGTTTGGGCCGGAAGATCATGATACAAGCCTTGCCGAGAAAAATGGCTGCGGCTCCCATGTGATCGACCCAACTGATTACTTTCCTGCCGAAAGCAGCAAAGGGCCGGGTGACAAAAGTGCCTGGCTCTCGAGTGACTTCGTTTTCTACTCGATCTTGATCATGCGAATTGGTGGTCACTTGCCAGACTCCCCTCGTGCGTGGCTTGTCGGTCTTCGGTATCCAAACCCGCCTTTCCTCGGGTAAAACTAGGGTATGTGGATCCGGACGAAACGCTCAATTGGCAATAGACAAAGAGATGGGGGAAATAAGAATCGCGTTAGTATAGCCTAAATTCCTAAAGACTGGAATCCTTATGTTCCTTCCCTTCCTTTCCTGGTCTTCGTTTAGGGGCGAAAGACTCGCCACCGCAATGTAGTCAGCATCACAGCCTTTTATTTGGGGGTAAACTCGAATTTCTGTCCGCCCACGCTGGCTTCCGCCATCAACCCTTTTCTGGGCATGGTGAAAACTGCCACTCCGTGGTCATAACTAGCGTCTTTGGAAGCTCCCTCCTTTACGGCCACTGCTGATATCTGGGCGTTCAGTTCGAAGTTTCCCTGCTTAAAGTCGTCCAATGCCGCTTTGTTCTTAAAAAAGATGATTTCCATGAAAGACTGGCCGCCAATCTGGGCACCCACTGTTAGCTGAACAATGCTGGCACGGCCAATGAAGCGTTTTTTTTCATAGACCCAGCCATCACCGTGAGCTCCACCAACGATAAAGCCACCTTTGCCCACCGAGGGGAAAACCACATAGCCGTAAGCCTTATCGAAGAACACCTGCATGCTTGAATCGGCTTTCTTGAATCTGGCAATCGTTTCCTGAACTAAGGCTTTTTCTTTCTGCTCCCTGGTCGGGTCCCATCCCGCCCAGGTCGAAATACTGAGCACAATCGGCAACCAGATTGCTAGAAGTCCACAAACCATTATTTTTCGCATGGTGGTTCCTCCTCGTGTCCTGGAGACATCCAACGAAAATGAAATATGATTCGCCTTTGGCCGTCTCTCTTACCACGTTCCCGGAGAAGGGGTCAAATCGACTTTGACTTTTGTTTGAAAAGAGATAAAGTCAAACGCAGGCTTTTCCCCAATTCGGATGTTTCATGAATCACTTGCTGCGACAAGCGGGATCGCAGTTCCTAGTCTGGTGACAGCAATTCATGCAATATCCGGGCTAAAAAGGAGATTGCAACAATGTTAAAGGACATCAAGGTGATCGATCAGCTTGATCTTCAAGACAAGCGCGTCTTCATCCGGGTAGATTTCAATGTGCCGCTGGCAGATGGGAGGGTTGCAGATCCCACCAGAATTGAAGCTGCCTTGCCCACCATCCGGTATGCCCTGGATAAAGGGGCTAAGGTAATTCTGGCATCCCATCTTGGCCGTCCAAAAGGGAAAAAAACTCCAGCGCTGAGCCTCAAACCTGTGAGTGTGGCCCTGGCTGACTCCCTCGGGATACCGGTGAAGCTCGCGCCTGATTGTGTGGGTACTGAGGTTGAAGCAATGGTTGCGGCCATGCGGCCCGGAGAGGTGCTGCTGCTGGAAAATCTTAGGTTTCATGCGGAAGAAACGAACAATGAGGAAGAATTTGCCAAAGCCCTGGCACTGCTTGCCGAGGTCTATGTGAACGATGCCTTTGGCACCGCGCATCGGGCCCACGCCTCAACTGCAGGTATGGCAAGATTCGTCCCGGAACGTGGAGCAGGCTTTCTGCTCAAGAAAGAATGCGATTACTTGGGTAAGGTCTTGGCGGATCCGGCGCGCCCTTTTATTGCCGTTCTCGGAGGAGCCAAAGTCTCCGACAAGATCCCGGTCATTAGTAACCTATTGGAACTGGTGGACTCACTGCTCATAGGAGGCGCCATGGCCTACACCTTTTTGCGTTCTCTTGGTCAACAGACGGGTGAGTCCCTGGTGGAAGAAGATCAGCTCACCTTAGCACATGATCTGCTCAATAAAGCGAAAGACCGGGGGGTGGCTCTGTTGTTGCCCACTGACCATGTTGTAGCTGACAAGC
>JASFGC010000117.1:0-9843 GCA_050123975.1 Syntrophobacterales bacterium
GAAACAGATAAAGAATGATCCCCTGGTGATCGAGGCCTATCTGGGGGAAGAGGTGGATTATTCAGACCTCTAGCCGATGATTGGATAATCCTGAGGGAGAAGAATCTAGGGAGGATCTTGCCCGAACGAAAGTCTATAAATCCGAAATCCGAAGCACGAAGCACGAAACAAATCCGAAATACAAATTTTTCAATGTTCAAAACGAAACGGTGTTTTGGTCATTTGGATTTTGGTTATTTGAATTTGTTTCGGATTTCGATATTCGATATTCGAATTTGTACCGCCGCTTTTGAGTAGGCACTAGCCACCTTAAGACGACTGGATCCGATTCAACTATGTTAACTCTCAAGTCCGTCCATACCTACTACGGCAATATTCACGCTTTGAAGGGCGTGTCTCTCCATGTGAATCAAGGCGAAATAGTGACCCTCATTGGTGCCAACGGCGCGGGTAAGACCACGGTTTTGAAGACAATTTCTGGAATTACTCCCGCCAGCCGAGGCTCCATTGCCTTTGAAGATCAGGACATTACTCGGATGCCAGCCGAGCAAATCGTTCGCTGCGGTATTTCTCATGTACCCGAGGGGCGAAAGGTTTTTGCTACCCTCAGTCTGCGAGACAACCTTGAGATGGGTGGCTTTATCCGTCGGAACAAGGGAGATGTATTGGCAGACATGGAATATTTCAAAGAGAAATTTCCCATTCTTGGGGGTCGCTGGAATCAAATGGCTGGTACGCTGAGTGGTGGCGAACAGCAGGTGTTGGCGATCACTCGAGCCCTCATGGCCCGGCCCAAGCTTCTTATTCTTGACGAACCTTCCATGGGGCTTTCGCCGTTGCTTGTGAAGGAAACCTTCAAGATCATTAAGACATTGCGCGAGGAGGGCGCCACTATTCTGCTGATTGAGCAAAACGCCCGAGCCGCCCTGCACATAGCGGATCGTGGCTACGTCCTGGAAACCGGGAAAATCGTCCTCCAAGGGAAATGTCAGATGCTGCTCGAGCACGAAGAAGTAAAGAGGGCCTATCTCGGCAAAGGTTACCGGGAAGTGTGGGAAGACTAGAATTTCAAAGTCTGTGGTCCGTCTTCCGTGGTCCGTTGCATAGGATCGTATAGCGCATAGCGCAAAGCGTGAAATACCGTAAACGGTGAATGGTAAACAGTGAACAGTTGCGGCACCATACCTTAATCCGTTTACCGTTCACCAAGATGCTAAGCGCCTGGCGCTCTGCGGCGAAGGAAGTGAGCGCAACGGACAACTGACAACCGACAACGGACCCTCCAACGGAGTGGGAGGCTATGAACATTTGGGACGCAGAGTACGAATGTATGTCGAGGGATGAGCTCAGCCAGCTGCAGCTTGAACGGCTGCAGGCAACGCTCAATCGGGTTTACAGAAACGTCTCTTTTTACCGGAAAAAATTCAATACCATCGGTTTTGATCCAGAGGATCTCGTTGAGTTAAATGATTTGCAAAAACTACCCTTCACTTGCAGTCGAGATCTCAGCGACTCCTATCCTTATGACCTCTTTGCTGTGCCCTTGCGTGAGGTGGTACGGGTCCATTCATCCTCAGGCACCACCAAGCCTGTTGTAGTGGGCTATACACGACAAGACCTCAAATACTGGAGCGAGCTTGTGGCCAGGATTCTCACCGCCGGGGGAGTCACCGCCGACGATGTGGTACAAGTGAGCTTAAATTATGGCCTTTTGACGGGAGGTTTGGGCCTTCACTATGGCGCCGAACTTGTGGGTGCATCTGTACTTCCTACCTCGGTGGGACGGACTGAGCGGCAAGTGACGATCATGCAGGACTACCGGACCACAGCGTTAGTGGCGACCCCTTCTTACGCCTTTGTTATTGCCGAGCGCATGAAAAAGATGGGTATCGATGCCAAGACGCTTACTCTAAAGTATGTCATGCTTGCCGGGGAACCGTGGACAGAAGAAATGCGCCAGGAGATCGAGGATCGCCTTTATGTAAAAGCCACAGATAATTACGGCCTGAGCGAGATCATGGGACCTGGCGTAGCCGGCGAATGCCTTCACCAGGCGGGTATGCATCTCAATGAGGATCACTTCATTGTAGAGGTAGTAGATCCCGAAACTGGTAAGAGAATGGAAGCTGGAGAAGCCGGGGAGTTAATCATAACCACCATTACCAAAGAGGCCTTTCCCCTGATCAGATTCCGTACCGGCGATCTCTGTTCTCTGGAATACCAGCCTTGCCAGTGTGGTCGAACTCTGGTCCGGATGAGCAGGGTGCTGGGACGCACCGATCAAGTGATAATAGTCAAGGGGATTAACATCATTCCGAGTAGGGTTGGGGATATTGTTGAAGAGATTCAGGGTATCCGGCCCCCTTGTCAGTTGGTGGTGGAGCGGAAAGACTATTTGGATAAACTTACGCTGCTGGTAGAGGTGTCTGAGGACCTCTTCTTTGATAAGATGGGGGAGCAGCGATCTCTAGTGGATAGTATACGGGAAAAGATCGCAGGGGGAATCGGGGTCACTCCACGCATTCAACTGGTGGAAGCCGGCTCCATCAATCGTGAAGAAGAGACAGCTCCTGGGGTGGTGGACCGCAGGAAGCTATCAAGTTGATTTCTAAAGTGCTTTCCATTAACCATGGTCAGTTCCCAGTGAATACTGGCGAGCCGTTAACATCCGTCGGTTGTCCGTTGAGCTCACTTCGTTCGCCGCAGAGCGCAGAGCGCGAAGCGCATAGCATCTTGGTAAACGGTAAAGGGTGAACGGTAAACGGATTGAAGCATGGTCCCACAACTGTTCAGCGTTTAATGTGTTTTACGCTATGCTCTATGCGCTATGCGAGCCTACATAACGGACCACGGACCACTGACAACGGACGCTCTGCAGAGTGAGAGGTTACCAATGCATGAACTATTAACAGCCCAACCGGGTAGCAGGCATCTGCTTCTTGGAAATGAGGCTATTGTCCGTGGGGCTCTGGAGGCAGGCATCTCTTTTGCCACCACCTATCCTGGGACTCCTTCCTCGGAGATCGGTGATAATTTCTATAGGATCTCCCAGGAAACAGATCTTTATTTCGAATATTCAGTAAATGAGAAAGTGGCCCTGGAAACCGCTGCAGCAGCGGCAATCTCCGAGCTCCGCACTATGTGCAGCATGAAGCATGTGGGTTTAAATGTGGCGGCCGACGCCCTTTTGACCCTTGCCTATGTGGGAGTAAAGGGGGGCTTGGTTGTCGTTAGTGCTGACGATCCGTTCATGCACTCCAGCCAAAATGAGCAGGATAATCGCTATTATGCCCAGCTCGCAGGATTGCCTATGCTGGAGCCGGCCAACTCTCAGGAAGCCTTGGAGATGACTCGAGCTGCCTTTGAGCTCTCCGAAGCCTATCAGATTCCTGTGTTGTTGCGCACCACCACCAGGATAAACCATACTCGTACCCCGGTGGAGGTGGGTTTGCTCCAGCCACCACGTCGTACTGGCGCTTTCAAGAAGGATCCCTTCAACCTGGTAACAGTGCCTATGGTAGGGCGCAGGCTACGCTTACAACTACTTGAAAAAATTGATAAACTTGGGAATGAGGCCAGCGCTTCCCCCTTCAATAGAGTGGAAGGGAAGGGCGGCTGGGGGGTGGTGACCAGCGGAGTGAGCTACAATTATGTTGCAGATGCCGTCAGAGAACTGGACATGGCCGACCGGGTCAGATTGCTGAAGATGGGCATGACCTACCCGTTTGCTGACGAGATCTGTCTCGATTTTCTGAAAAAGGTGGAACGAGTCCTGGTGGTGGAAGAACTGGAGCCGTTCTTGGAAGACAAGCTCAAGATACTCGCCCAGGAAAATGGGCTCACCTTGGAAATCAGAGGCAAAGGAGAAGGGTTATTACCGAAGTACTACGAATTTGACCCAGTTCAAGTGAAATCCGCAATAGCTCGGTTTTTCCAACTCGACTATAAACCGCCGAAGGTGGAAATGGAGTCGGCTCTTCCACAGCGCCCGCCAAATCTCTGTGCTGGATGTCCCCATCGGGCCTCCTACTATGCTGTGAACCAGGCCCTGGGCGATAAGTCAGCCATCTATCCCACAGATATTGGTTGTTACACCCTCGGTATCTTGCCGCCACTCGAGGCGGCAGATTTTCTTCTTTGCATGGGATCCAGCGTTTCTAGCGCTGGTGGTTTTGCCAAGGCTCAGGAAGGGCCGGTGGTGGCTTTCATCGGTGATTCGACCTTCTTTCATTCTGGAATTACCGGATTGATCAATGCGGTTTACAATGATCACAATTTTATTTTGGTTATATTGGACAACGGCACCACTGCTATGACGGGGCAACAGCCGCACCCTGGCATTGAGCTTACTCCCGAAGGACGCCGACCTCCAAAAGTGGACATTGAGGCCGTAGTACGGGGATGTGGTGTAGACCGGGTAGAGACAGTGAATCCCCTTCAAGTAGATAAAACAGTTGCGGTACTCAAGGAAATGCTGGGGGACAAGCAGAGTCCGGGAGTTAAGGTGGTCATCTCCAAATCGCCTTGCCCGTTGTTCGAAAGGCGTGTCACAGGCAAAAAGCAAAAGGTAGTCTTTCAGGTGACCAATGAATGTGATATGTGCAGAAGGTGCCTGGACGAGCTTGGATGTCCGGCCTTTACCTACTGTGAGGATGAGCAAGAGTGCGCCTTCATTAGCATCGATGAACATCTATGCAGTGGCTGTAGTGTTTGTAAACAGATCTGTCACGGAATAAAGCCTAAAAAGAAGAGTGCTTGATGACAGTTGTCCAGAATCGCATAGCGCATAGAGCATGGCGCATAGCGTGAAATACCGTAAACGGTGAATGGTAAACCGTGAACAGTTGCGGTACCAAGCTTCAATCAGTTTACCGTTCACCCTTTACCGTTTACTAAGATGCTATGCGCTTGGCGCTCTGCGCTTTGCAGCGAACGGAGTGAGCTCAACGGACAAACAAAAAAGGAAAAATTATATGAGAAGTTGGCGTATATTTTTCACCGGAGTAGGGGGGCAGGGAACCCTGCTGGCTACTCGAGTGCTGGGGGAAGCAGCCCTGCTCACTGATATTCCTGTAGTGGTGAGCGAGGTTCACGGCATGGCTCAGCGGGGAGGTGTGGTCGAGTCTGCGGTGGTTATGGGAGCGGCCCAGAGTCCGGTTATTTCCGACGGTGAGGCCGACATTCTTATGTCCTTTGAACCGTTGGAGACGTTAAGGGCTTTGCGTAAGTGTTCATCGCACAGTTTGGTAATCTCGAACAATAGCCCTATTTCTCCATTTGCTGTTTCCAGCGGCCGGGAGCAATACCCGGATGTGGATGAGATGATGCGTACTGTGTCAAATCATGTGAACAGGCTCATTGCTTTGGACGCCAGATCGCTTGCCCGTGAGGCTGGGTCGGAACTGTCGGTGAACATAGTGATGATAGGTGCGCTCATGCGCCACGCAGAAATGCCCTTTGGCAGAGAAGTTGTGGAGACAGTCCTCAATACGAAAACAAAAAAGGCTTTCTTAGAGATGAACCTGAAGGCCTTCGACTTGGGTTTTCAAGCATAGTAAGGACGGTTTTTTGGCTTGGGTTGACACGCATTTTTTTCTCTTTCCAGCAAGATCCTCAGGAACAAATATGATGAAACAGCGCGCACTGAAACTTGTGGGACTGGCGCTCCTTTGGCTTGTGGTAGCCAATGCCACTTGTGATACAGAGAGAAATCAGGCAGACCTGCTCAGTTCCTACCAGCTTGCTCGATTTCATTTGAACGAGTGTCAGGCCATGGGTGCAGAGAGTTTAAATCCTGAAAACGTAGCCAACGCCATGCGCTTGGATGGAAAGATTGCGAAAATGTTGGAGAATGGGAATTGGTCGGAGGCAAGTGAGTCCATTGGTCAGATGGAGCAGATAGTAACCCTCCTCTTGGATGAGTTGAAGAATTGGGATCCAGATGGAGATGAGCTAAGTAATTACGCCGAATTTATGCTGTATGGAACCTCTTGGTCTGAGGTGGACAGCGATGGGGACGGCTATTTTGATGGGAGCGAGATTCTTCTGTACCAAACAGATCCATTGGATCACTGCGCAGTGCCCATAGGTGAACCTATTGAGACCATGATCAAGCAAGACTGTCCTCTTTTAGAAAGACTTAAATGAAGGAGAAGAGATTCAATAAAAGGCCTCAAAAAGAGATGACGGTATGCAAAAGATTCCTGTATAATCATACAGAAGATGAGCATCGAGCAGTCTCTGAAAAGCTCGAACTTGCATCTCTGGCCAAGGAATGGCAGTCACATAAGATGTTTAAAGGAAACACGGTATGAAGTGCAAGGCGTGTGGCGCGTTAAATGATGCTGATGCGAGTTTTTGCAAAGGATGTGGCGTCAAACTTGAAGCAAGTGAGTGTCAGCAATGCGGTACTCCTGCCGATCCAGACGCTCTGTTTTGTTCCAAGTGTGGGAGCAAGCTGGGTGCCAATGATTCGGTCAAGGGCAAAACCTGTCAGAGCTGCGGTTTTATCAACAAGGCTGGCACGATGTACTGCCTTAGGTGCAACCAGAAGATATTGTAGTTGATCTTTTTCAGTAAATTGAGGTAATAATCCCAACGAGAGAAGGTTTTTGCCTTCGCATAATGTGGTGCTATCTGTCAGCTGAGAGATAACTTCTATTGGGAGAAGGTGCATTACCAAGAAATCTCTGAATCTAGGAGATACCCCACATGGAAGTCCAACATACGGTTGAGTACGAGGATGGAGAACTCATCCTCATGGAGGGCGGAGAAAGTGACCGGAATATCTACGTTCTCCTAGAGGGTCAGGCAAGAGTGACCAAGGAGACGGATAAGGGCCAGGTAACTCTTGCCTTGCTGGAGGAAGGCGATATTTTCGGAGAGGTCTCTTTTTTGGCCCAGAAATATGGCGCTCGCTCTGCGACTATAGCCGCGAGGGGTAAGGTCAAGGTTGGGATTCTTGACCAAGAAAAATTGTCAACTGAGTATGGGAAGCTTTCACCTCTCTTCCAAAAGATTTTGAAAGATCTGGCAGAACGATTCAGCACCACCACCGTACTTGCATCTCGACTTGCCGCGAGGCGGATGGAAAAACCAAGCCTAGAGCGTCGGGCCGCCAGGCGGAATCCGTTGCAGAAGTTGCGCATCAAGGTTGAGTATGTGCTAGAAACGGAGACCGGTAGGCAAACCTTGAGCGGCTCTCAAACTTACCAGGGCATTCTGCTGGATTTAGCCAAGACCGGCATGGGTCTCGCCTTGTATACCACTGGTTTTAGTGAATCCACCCATCAACTTGGAGCCAAGTTCATGTTCCAATTTACCCTTCCTGGCAAACCCATGATCCGCGTGCCGGGCCACATTGCCTGGGCGCGAGCCCTGGGTGGTAAGAAAGCCCGTATGGGCGTCGAATTCAGTGAAACTAATCCCTACCTACGCAAACTCGTTGAGGAATTTCTCCAGACCGTAGAAGACGAGTAAAGAGTATTGCCTTCCATCCCAGACGAACACTTCGACAATTTCTCTCACAGCGTAAGGAAGATAAGTGCGGTGCGCCTGTAGAATTGGGGGGAGTACTTAATGACTCTTATCTGCTGGGGCCAGGAATATCGATGGTGGCACAGGTGCCGCTACTGCATGATTTGCTGGTAACCTTAGTTTTATCAGTTTCTTTACTTGAACTGCTGCTGCCCATGACATAGCTGACACAACTCAACACGCGCTCAACTTCCTCAGCTTCACAACTTGGACATTTCATTTCCAAGGTATCATCTTTGCGAACAGAGAGCAGTTCGAAACAGTGGTTGCAGGAAAGACAGCGGAATTCGTAAATAGGCATTAACACCCTCCCAGCTCGAAATATATTTTTCACTTACTTTAATTCACAGCGACGGTATTGTCAAATGTCATGAAGCATGGAGCATAGGGCATAGGGCATAGGGTGAATTTCGAATTTCGAATTTCGGATTGCGAATGTGGGATATGAAATGTGGGACGTCTAATACGGTTTACCGTTTACTGTTCACCGTTTACGACTTCAGCGACTTGAACGATTTACCGTTCACCGTTTACCATTCACTGACAAGAAGTAGATGGATATACTCAAGGAACTGCTCGACAGTTTAAAGATAGATTTGCCGGTAACCGCCGGGGTTGTAGGCTCCCATCTGATGGCAGTTGCAAGCCAACGGCTTGGGTTGGCCGCTCATTTACACGGCAAGGGGCACAGCGAGGCAGTCGTTTCGGAGGAAGAGATTGAAACTCTGGTAGGGAGGCGCGCTTGCGATCTGGCACGTTGGCTTCTCGAGGATAACTGGGTCAGAGCTGGGATCGGCATGGCGGCCCTTAATTCCGTTCTCGAGATTGACTATCAGGCTTTGATTGAGGTAAACGCCAAGCACATCATTGCAGATCGGGCTAGTGGTAAGAATCTTATGGTGGTGGGACACTTTCCCTTTATTGGACAATTGCGTTCGCAGGTGCGCGACCTCTGGGTGATGGAAAAAGAACCACGCAGTGGTGACCTGTCTGAGGAGGAGGGCTACCAGGCCCTGGCAGAAGCTGATGTGGTGGCCATGACGGGGAGTTGTCTGATAAACCATACCCTTGACCGAATCATGGCCAACTGTAGGCCGGGGAGTTTCAAGATTATGCTTGGTCCTTCCACCCCATTGAGCACCATTTTGCTTGAGTGCGGCCTTGATGTAATTGGTGGTGCACTGGTTGAGGACAGGAGCGCGGTTTTGAAAATGGTGGAGAAAGGAGCTGCATTTCGTCAGTTGGAGGGAGTTCGCCCGGTCGTGATGGCAAGGGATACCCTGTGATAGTCCTAAATCCGAAATCCGATATCGAAACTGGGAACCCGCCCGAAGGGTGGGACTCCGAAGGAGAAATTTGAAACAAATTCAAATTACCAAAATCCTAATGACCGAAACACTTACTCGTTTTGAACATTTGAAAATTTAGGTTTCGGATTTGTTTCGTGCTTCGTGCTTCGGATTTCGAATTTGCTGACGAAGTGAGGGCGGAGGATGATAGATCCTGAACAAACTCTCTATGTCTATGAACTCAAGGGAGGAGTGCCTCCAGCGTTTTTGGATCTGGAAGGGCTTCTGGGGGTATGGCCGGAGGCAGATTATACCTATCTGTTTTTTACCAGTTCTGCCGAAGCTATCCTGGAATCATTTTTTCAGCAACATCCGGAGTTTTGTCTTACTCGTCACTACCAGATGCCATATGGGCAGTGGCAGCAGCTTGCTGCTCAGGAACCCCTTACTATAGACCGCTTCAGTATTATCACCCGGCAGAAGTCGGTGGAACTAATGCCGGGTGAGATCCTGCTGTGGATTGATCCAGGTGTTATCTTTGGATCCGGCCTACATCCCACTACTCGAGGTTGCTTGCGAGCGCTCTCCCAACTCTATGCTGAAGTCAGACCCGTTAGTGTTCTCGACCTGGGGACTGGGACTGGTATACTGGCCATTGCCGCTGCAAAACTCGGGGCCGAGCAGGTAGAGGCTCTGGACTTGAATCCAATGGCCATTTCCACCGCAGCAGCTAATTGTGAACGCAATGAGGTTAGGGATGTGGTGCGGTTGATAAGAGGTGATGCTCGGGATCACTTGCCTGATGCAGAGCTTCTCTGTGTAAATATACACTTCGATTTTCTCGAAGTTTTTTTCGAGGGTTCTGTGCTCTGTAACTATCGTTGGGCTATTATCAGTGGGTTCCTCAAAGAAAAACTCGCAAGGGTTCGCCGGCTCCTTCCGTCCTGTGCTAAGGTCAAAGAGCCTGTGTTGGAAGAGAAGGGCTGGATAACGCTCATTGTGGAAATTGAGAGTAATG
>JASFGC010000118.1:0-9715 GCA_050123975.1 Syntrophobacterales bacterium
ATTGCAGTACCGGCTCCCCTCGGGGAGCGAGCGCTGGCAAGCCTGGCAAGTCAACTCACCGAGTATTTCTCCACATTGCGGGCATTCGAACGACATAGAGTACCTACCGATTCTTGGAGTTAGGTGGGCTTTTTTTAACTTAATCTCTAGGGTTTGTCAACGCAACTTGGGACTACGTCCCGTCCGTAGTTCGTTGTCAGTTGGCTCGCTCCGTTCGCAGCAGAGCGCATAGCGCCAAGCGCATAGCGTTTATAAATCAAGAATTGCACGCTCTGCTCTGTGCTCTCTGCGTTTTGCGCATTATACAACGGACCACGGACGAGGGCCGCCTTCTAATGAGGGTAATGTCATGATCTACTAAATCTTACTTCCTTTGCGGCTCAATCCCCTCTAGCTTTATGAAGGCCTTCGGTTTTTTCTGTTGACAATACGGCTACTGTTGAGTATGAAACCCCTACATTATGGCGGTGTAGCTCAGCAGGTCAGAGCATGCGGCTCATATCCGCAGTGTCCGGGGTTCAAGTCCCTGCACCGCCACCAAACCAGATAATAAGATCAGTACCGAGGCTGATTTTAGGGGAGCAGTACAGAACACTCATTTGTACTGTTCCCTTTGTTTTTCGACCCACTGGAGAGCACAATAAATTTAGAGCTCTAAATAATTAATATTATTACATTAATGAATATTTATCAAAACAATTCTGTGCGAGACCTAAGAGCCCGAGAATGTTCAATGTGGACGTTTTCTTTGAGGCCAATGAGATTTTTCTCTTGAATTATTCAAAATTATCCTGTATTTACTAGATTAGTCCAGCCAGAGAGGGAAGTCGATCAAGGAATTTGAGGAGGGGGAGTCATCTATGACGTTAACGAAGGCGCATATTGTAGAAAACCTGTTTGCAAGAAACATCTTCACCAAAAGCGAATGCGCAGAGATAGTCGAGACCCTCTTCGAGATGGTTAAGAAGACCTTAGAGGAGGGCGAGGACGTCCTGATCAGCGGTTTTGGTAAATTCAGCGTAAAGGAGAAGAATCAGAGGCGCGGCCGTAACCCCCAGACCGGCGATCCCATTATGCTCTCACCGCGGAAGGTAGTCACCTTCAAGTGTTCCGGTGTTTTGCGAAATAAAATCAACAGCCGTTAAAACTTGACCCTCTGTCTGTGGACGGGAGAACCGCGACTCTACCTGTATTTATTTTCTTCTTCCCACCTTGTTGCTGAGTTTCGTCAAAATTCTGCGCTCCGCTCAGTCCCGCACCGCAAGCGGCATCTGCGACAAGCGGGTTCCCAGTTTCGTGGTCGCAGCAAGTGATTCATGAAATATCCGGGTTTTAAGCCCGCAAAGTGGCCAATAGGCGGGCAGGTTTCAGCAGCAGGTCTAGAGCCTCATCCGCACTGCGCACGAGAATATCTCCGGCCAGAAGAGCCTGTAAAGAGCTCCCTTCCCCCTGCATCACACATATCCCCAGACAGGCTTTTCGGAGCATCAAAGCGTCATTGGCGCCGTTGCCAAGAGCAACCGTTTGTGAAACTCCCAGTTTTTCAAGAAGGTCACATTTTTGCTCGGCCTCGTTTCCAACCTCAATCCGCAAAATCTCAAGTTCAGCACAATCCCTGAGCAGATCAGCAACTGTCCCATGAGTATCAGCAGTAATCACATAGACCGTTAGCAATTCCTGCAGACGGTGGAGCCTTTCCTTAACGGTCTCAGGCAAGATCCCGTCTAGAGCCAGCGTGCCATTGAGATCAAGGAGAGCATTTTGCAACTTAAGCGTCCCCCACCCTGGGATTTCAAGGTCCAAACCTTTCTTGTCCATCTTGGTTTGCTCCTCCTTACCTATCCAAATCCGAAGCGCCAAACAGATCTTGAAACAAAGATGTGGGAAGGGTGATATGCGAACTAGACATTCAGGAATTGCGAATTAAGGGATTAAGGAATTGAGCCTGATCTCGAAAAATCCCTTAATTCTTCGCGCTCGCTGCGCTCCGCTCAGTCCCCACCCTTCCAGGGCGGGGCCCCGGTTTCCTCAATCCCTAAATTCCTTAATTTCATTCCCACATCTCAGATCTCACATCTCATCTCTTTTACCGAAAAGGCGTCCTGACATTGTTAGTAAAGAATCCGAGCCCAAAAGATCTGGCTTGCGACTGCCTCCTGAGGAGGCTCCCATACTCTTTCCCTCTTGCGTCAGTCGGCTGGAGTCATAACATTTCGGATTGCGGATCTCGGATTTCGGATTGAAAATATAGAGACGAATTAAGAAAACTATTTGACAATTCCGCAATCCGCATTCCCAAATCCGCAATCGAAGTGCTCCAGTACTTTAAAATGGTTCGCATCTTTACTAGCAAAGCCATAAAACTCAGACCTCGTTCCATGGAATAGGTTTTTAATGTTGGAATAAAAAGACCCGCAGAGAGTGTTTTTCTCTTCCCTACGGGCCGTTTCGTTGCCTGCTTTCGCTTCTAACCCCTCTAATCGTTTCTCAAGGCCGCTTGGGCCGCAGCCAACCGGGCAATGGGTACTCTGTAAGGTGAACAGCTCACGTAGTCGAGGCCTACTCGGTGACAAAAATCGATTGAGGTGGGTTCACCACCATGCTCACCGCATATGCCCACCTTGAGGTCGGGCCTGGTGGAACGCCCCAACCTAACACCCATATCTACAAGCTGCCCAACCCCGGTCTGATCGAGCTTGTCAAAGGGGTCATACGGCCAAATGTCGCCTTCAATGTATGGATAAAGGAACTTCGCCGAGTCGTCTCGGCTTATGCCGTAAACGGTCTGGGTAAGATCGTTGGTGCCGTAGGAGAAGAACTCAGCCTCCGCGGCTATGGCGTCGGCTGTGAGGGCCGCACGGGGTATCTCGATCATGGTGCCCACACTGAACTCCACTTCCATGCCCTGTTCGCTGAAGACCGCTTCAATCTCTTTGAGCACCACATCTTTTTGGTGCTTCAGCTCCTCCACCCCACTTATCAGCGGTATCATTATCTCCGGGACAACCTTTACACCCTCTTTGGCCGCAACGCAGGCCGCTTCAATAATGGCCCTGGCCTGCATTGCTGTTATCTCCGGATAGACGATACCCAGCCGACAGCCCCTGTGTCCCAGCATCGGGTTGGCCTCCGCCAGAGATTCCACCCGAGCCTCCACTTCTTGCACCGGGATGGAAAGCGACTTCGCCAGGTCAGCTATGCCCGCTTCATCGTGGGGCAGGAACTCGTGCAGGGGTGGGTCCAGAGTACGGATTGTCACCGGCTTGCCGTTCATCGCCCTGAAGATGCCGAGAAAGTCCTCCCTCTGCATCGGCAGGAGTTTGGCAAGAGCCTTTTCTCTATCCTCCTTGGTATCAGCGAGAATCATCTCCCGCATGGAAGTAATGCGGTCCTCCATGAAAAACATGTGCTCAGTGCGGGTCAGCCCTATACCCTCGGCCCCGAAGGCGTTGGCAACTTCGCACTGTTCAGGTTCGTCAGCGTTGGTTCTTATGCCAAGCCGGCGCACCTGATCGGCCCAGGTGAGAAGTTTGCCAAAGGCCTGGCAGATGGCAGAGTCCTTCGGATCCAGAGTGCACTCAATGACCGCCCTGTGTACTTCCGAGGGGTAAGTGGGTATTTGACCGAGAATCACCTCTCCCTCACTGCCGTCCAGTGAAATCCAATCGCCCTCCTTGACCACCTGTTTACCCTCCACCGCCATCTGGCGATCCTTGTAGCTGATGTCCAGTGCTCCGCAGCCGGCAACGCAAACCTTGCCCATCTGGCGAGCCACCAAGGCAGCGTGTGAGGTCATACCCCCTCTGGCCGTGAGGATTCCTTGAGCGGCGTCCATACCGCGAATGTCGTCTGGTGAGGTTTCCCAGCGTACCAAAATTACTTTCTCGCCCCGCTCGGCCCACTCAACAGCGTCTTCGGCGTTGAAGACCACCTTCCCCGAAGCAGCACCGGGACCCGCATTGAGGCCCACGGCCAAAAGTTTCCCTTCATCAATTATTTTCGTCTTCTCCGCAGGATTGAAGGTGGGCTGGAGGAGCTGGTTGAGTTGATCCGGCTCCACCCGCATGAGAGCCTCCTCTTTTGAGATGAGGCCCTCCTCTACCATTTCCACCGCAATTCTCACTGAGGCGACACCGGTACGTTTACCGGAGCGGGTCTGGAGCATCCAAAGCTTTCCCTTCTGGATGGTGAACTCGATGTCCTGCATTTCCCGATAGTGGGTGTCGAGCTGTTTTCTAATCCCGTCCAACTCCTCGTAAATCTTGGGCATTTCCTCTTCCAGGGAGAGAACGTCACGGTCGCCCTTCTGGAGCTGGTTGATGGGCTGGGGAGTCCTGATACCAGCCACCACGTCCTCGCCCTGGGCGTTCATTAAATACTCGCCGTAGAAGGTATTGTCCCCGGAGGCCGGATTGCGGGTAAAGGCCACGCCGGTGCCTGAATCTTCACTTAAGTTTCCAAATACCATGGCCTGAACATTTACTGCGGTTCCCATGTCATCGGGTATGTTGTTCAGCTCCCGATAGGCCACGGCTCGGGGGATGTCCCAGGAATAAAACACAGCACCGATGCCCCCCCAGAGCTGCTCTCTGGGATCTTGGGGAAATGGCACACCCAGCTTGCTCTCGATGGCCTCCTTGTAACGCACGGTCAGCTCTTTGAGATGGTCCGCTGAGAGCTCCAGGTCCAATTCCACTCCCGCCTCTTTTTTCAGATCTTCGAGGATCTCCTCAAAAGGATCAATGTCGTCCCTGGACTCGGGCTTAAGTCCCATGACCACATCGCCGTACATGCTAATAAGCCGCCGGTAGCTGTCGTAGACAAAACGGGTGTTTCCCGACTGCTCAATGAGACCGGCTACTGTCTCGTCGTTCAGACCTAGATTGAGGACGGTGTCCATCATGCCTGGCATGCTGATGGCCGCACCGGAGCGTACGCTCATCAGCAACGGTTTTTCGGGATCACCGAACGTCAACCCCAGTGTACTTTCCATCTTGGCCACGGCCTCATCCACCTCGCCTTGAATCTCAGCTGGATATCTTTGGGGATCTTTGTAAAAGGCGCAGACATCTGTGCTAATAGTGAAACCGGGCGGAACCGGGATCCCCATGTTCGTCATCTCAGCCAAGTTTGCTCCCTTACCGCCAAGAAGAGCCTTCATCTCTTTGGTGCCGTCAGCCTTACCCTCTCCGAAAAAGTAGACGTACTTTGCCATAGTTTCTCTCCCTTGCTGTAGGAAAGACCTTGAGTTTGCCTGATGGAAAAATTACGAAACAGTCCAGAGCCTTTCATGGAAGGAGGGTGGACAAGGGGTGATCCGTCCGACCGACCCTCACGGCATTGATCCATCCAGGCTATTTAGAATAATAGAAGGTGATATGATTGGAGTCGTCGACATGTAGTTGCAGCTCTGACTCCCAAGTGACCAAGGTACTATGCCACAATGGTTATATACTGTCAATCACTGTCACGCTTTCCAAGAACTAGCCTGGCGGTCACTTGCCAGTTAAAACAAAAGAGGCTACACTGACGGTGATTCTTTACCCGTAATTTTACTGACCACGCACGCATGAAGCCTGCCTTTATGGACGAAATTCATTATTTTGCCGAACCCGCACTCCATGAACCCGCAGTGGTGGCCGGTTTTGGCGGTTGGGGGAATGCCGGTGAGGTGGCCACCAGCACCATTAACTATATTGTGGAACGGTTGCGGGCAGAGAAGCTGGCTACCTTTCGCTCTGACGATTTTTATCTTTTTTCCGTCAATCGTCCTCTCGTGACCATTCACAACGGCCATTTGAAAAGCTTGGACCTTCCACGAAGCCGATTTTACTATTCCACAAGCCCCCAAGGTCCAGACCTGATTTTATTTTTCGGTCCCGAGCCGCAATTACGCTGGAACCGATACGTCAAGGCTTTTATGGAACTCTGCCAGCGTTATCAGGTGAAAGCTTTCATAACCTTAGGCGGGCTTCATGACGAAGTGCTTCATAATGAAGAGAAAATCTCGGCTGCTGGAGCTTCCCTGGATGATGTACAGAAACTTCGTGAACTCGAAGAACCTGTAGGCCTCATAGATTACATCGGTCCGAGTGCCATACACTCCTTACTCCTTGCCAAAGCACAGGAATGCAACATGCAGTCCATGAGCATCTGGGCTCATGCTGCTTCTTATCTCCAGGGTACCAACTACAAGCTCTGCGCGGCCCTGATAAGAAGGCTGAATCAACTCCTCAACTTGGAGATAGATTCAACCGAACTTGAACTTTCCTGGCGGTTGTTAGAAGAGCAGATTGAAGAGCTCATCGCCAAGAATGACCAGTTGAGGCACCATGTGGAGGATCTCAAAACGCGCGATGAACGTGGCAGTTTCACCTCGCCGCCCTCCTCCCCCGCCAAGGTGATCCGCCTCGATGAATTCATCAAGCAAAGCAAACCAGAAGAGTAAAAGATTGCGGATTGCGGATTGCGGATTGCGGAATGAAAGGTTTCAGGTGTCAGGTGTCAGCAGTCAATGGTAAATCGTTATCGAGCATCAAGCCTTTCAAATCCACAATTCGCAATTCGCAATTCGCAATTTCTTTTCTTCATAACCCCTTGATTCAATGAGTATTCTTGTGATATAAGCGAGCTACCTTTTACCGGTATAATCATTACTGAAAGTGAGAAAAGAGGACTATGATCCCACGATATACCCGTCCAGTGATGGGCCGCATCTGGGAGCAGGAAAACCGCTATCGCCAGTGGCTGAAGGTGGAATTGGCTGTAGTGGAATCCATGGCCCAGTTAGGACAAATACCCACCCAAGCAGCCAAGGAGATCGCAGATAAGGCAGACTTCGATGTAGAGCGCATCGACGAAATTGAACGTGAGGTTCGCCACGACGTCATCGCCTTCCTTACCTCAGTGGCTGAGCATGTGGGAGATCCCGCGCGCTATATTCATCTGGGATTGACCTCCTCTGACATTTTAGATACCAGTCTTGCTCTGCTCCTTAGAGAAGCAGCAGACATTTTGCTGGATGATATTCAAGCCCTCCTCGACGTTCTCAAACGACGCGCACATGAGCATCGCCACACGGTCATGATGGGTCGTTCCCATGGGATACATGCCGAACCGGTCACCTTCGGGCTGAAATTGGCGCTGTGGTACGCGGAGATGGGGCGCAACAAAGAGAGGCTGAGCCGGGCCCGGGAGACCATCAGAGCCGGCAAGATTTCCGGGGCAGTTGGCACCTATGCAAATGTGGACCCTGAAGTCGAACAACTTACCTGCGCCAAGTTGGGTTTAAAGCCGGCGTCAATTTCCACCCAGATCATCCAGCGTGATCGTCACGCCGAATATTTTTCCACCCTGGCTATCGTTGCCGGCAGCATAGAGAAAATTGCCATCGAAATCCGTCATCTCCAGCGCACCGAAGTCCTTGAGGCGGAGGAATACTTCGCCAAGGAACAAAAGGGCTCTTCGTCCATGCCACACAAGCGCAACCCGATTGGCAGTGAAAACCTTAGTGGTCTGGCCAGGTTAGTCCGCTCTAATGCAATGGCGGCCATGGAAAACATCCCTCTCTGGCACGAGCGCGACATCAGCCATTCCTCGGTGGAGCGGGTCATTGCTCCTGACAGCACCATCCTGCTGGATTATATGCTTCATCGTCTCACTAACCTGCTGGACAGGCTAGTAGTCTACGAAGACAGGATGAAAGCTAATCTGGAGAGCACTGGTGGTCTCTTCTTCTCGCAGCTTGTCTTGCTCGCTCTGGCAGAGGGTGGCCTAGACCGTGATGAGGCATATCGCCTCATACAACGCAATGCCATGGCCGTGTGGAATGAAGGCGGCAGTTTCAAAGATCGACTCGCTGCCGACCCAGAAATTATGGAGCATCTTTCTGAAAGTGAACTAGAGAAGCTTTTTGACCTTAATTATTTTTTAAAACACGTCGACACCATTTTTGCCCAGGTATTTGGTCAAGAAATGTAGGGGTTCGGCCAGGGCTGGGCATGGCAATTGCTAATGACATGAATACTTTTTTAATTCCCTAATGGTTATTGTTTTTTTTGAGTTAGCACCAATGAGATGCGCAAAATCATGCGAGACAGAATATCAGCGAGACCTCCACTACTCAGTTGGCTGACCTTTGCATTGCTCCTCGTTGTCTTACCGAGCAGGGGTGCTGCTTCTCAGTTACCAGTTAATCTACTTATCTCTCCCCACGCCAGTCCGCACCACGTGATTCTGGTGGAAAAGAGTTCCCAGCGACTTTTTATCTATCATTTTGATGGAGACTATGAGCTGATAGCCACCTATCATTGTGCCACCGGTGAGAACCTCGGTGACAAAAAAGTTAGTGGCGACAGGAAAACTCCCGAAGGCATATACTTCTTCACCAAAGCCGTCGGCGAACAGTATCTTACTTCCACCTACGGTGTCAGGGCCTTCCCCATGAACTATCCCAATCTTATGGATATACGGAGGGGTAAGGGAGGCAACAATATTTGGGTACATGGCACCAACGAGGAACTCAAGGAGCGTAGCACCAACGGCTGCATAGTTCTGGGCAATGGAGATGTTTCTCAACTCGATTCATATATCAAGCTCTGGAATACTCCCATTATTGTTGAAGAAGAGCTGAAATATGAAGATCGCAGTACTCTACTCCACCAGGGTCAACTGCTCTTGGAAACAATCAATGGCTGGAGCCAGGCTTGGTCTCAAAAGGATTTGGAGCGCTACCTCTCCTACTATACCTCTGACTTTCGCTGGAGAAATTTGGACCTCCAGGGCTGGAAGAAAAGGAAAGCTTGGCTCAATCGACGGTACAAAGCAATTTCTGTCCAACTTCAAGACATTCGTCTGTTTCGCCAAGGAGAGATGGTTTTAGCTACCGCCGAGGAAATCTACCGCTCCGATCGGTTCGCATCCCATGGCATCAAACATCTGTACTTGGTTCAGAATTCTGTGGACTGGCGCATCTTGGCTGAGGAGTGGCACAGTGCTGGTCGTCCGGCGCCCCCTCTTTTGCAACTGGCCGCCAAGCCTCCTCCAGATAGAGAAACTGCAGAGGATTCCGTACGACGCTTTGTTGAAGAATGGCGACTTGCCTGGGAACAAGGAGATCTTGCCTCATATCTGGCCTGCTATCACCCCCAATTTAGAACGCGCCGCATGGGGTTGAGGGGATGGAAACGATATAAAAGGAAGCTTTTTCGTCGCACTTCTGAAAGAGTCATTGAGCTCAACGATGTCGAGGCCGAGGTGAATGACTCCACAGCAGTCGTAATCTCGAAGCAAGTATACAGCTCAGACATACATCAGGACTCTGGCCTGAAAACCCTCCTTCTTCGCTGGCATCGAGGCCGCTGGACGATCTATAGAGAAACCTGGAAACCACTTTCTGACCAAGGGTGAGTCCCCCTAATCTTTCAACTACTTCTGAGCCTGGTGGTGACCCATTTCTCATCTCACATCTCTCATTGCGCATTACGCATTGGACATCCAGGGAGAAGAATAGTAAAGAATCCGTACCGAAAGGTCCCGGCTTGTGACTGCCCCTGAAGGGGCTTACATACTTTTTCCCCTTGCGGTAGTCTGCTGGAGTCACCACATTTCGGATTGGAGATCTCGGATTTCGGATTTAAATTAGTAAAGAATCCGGACCCAAAGGACCCGCCTTCGCCATGGCTACGGCGCGGCAGGCCCGGCTTTGAACTGCCCC
>JASFGC010000119.1:0-9706 GCA_050123975.1 Syntrophobacterales bacterium
ACCTGAATCTCAACTCACAGCGAACAATATCAAATTGCTCAATGAGAAATGAGCATTGTGAAATTACAAATGTGCCTAGTGCCTAGTGTAATAGGATGGCTACTGTCCAGCGACGAGTGCTACTGATCGCGAGTTTCTTTCAGGGCTTGAGCAAACTCTTCTTTGACAGCGTCGAATACGTCTGAGTCCGCCAGCAGTTCTATGTACTGGAAGTAAGTTCTGCCTTTATGAAAATAGATCCGAGCCTCCCCTTGCCCCTGCACCTTGAGATCTTCTACCTGAGCTGCCAATCTACTCTCAGCCGCAGGTTCACCACCGAAAAGCTCGTATTCGAAATACTGATAATTCTTTGAGGCTCGTGCCGCCCCTCTGCGGTTCTTGAGAATGCCTCTGAGTCTTCCGTAGGCTTTGATGAGATTATCTGAGTAGTCACGGGATGAACGCTCCACCCAGATCTTTATCACCGCCGGGCGAACTCTAGCAGCAAGCACCAAATCGGGCTTTTTCCCCACTGTAAAAGCATCATACGGTGCAGGTACTTCCTTTACTACTTCCCAGTTCCCCGCTGGAAGTTTGAACTTCAAGCGACCCTTGGAATAACGTAAGTAGCCATCTTCCAATGACGTTCCAAATGCAGTAGTTGTACCCAAGCTCCCAAAAATCAAGATGAGCAATACCGTTACCAACCTTCGCCCCATAAAAACCTCCTTTTTTCCTGCTCTTGATAATGGTGAATCCTTTTCCCCCACGATTCTTCTTGATCTACTCGCTTCCACTCATTTCTTCAGCATGCAGTTCTAGATCCGCCCACAAGGGAAAATGATCAGATGGATAGCGACCAGCTTCATTATCATAGACGATAGAAACATCGAGAATTCTAAACTCAGATGTGGTGAGAATCCAGTCTATTCGGCCTTTGGTTGGAACACCTGTAAATCCATGTTGGGTATAGCTCTGTTGATCTTCCGGTTTGCTCAGCTCTTGCCAACAGTCGACGAAAGGTCCAAGAGGATTATTAAGGCTACGATGGACCTCCGAGCCAGGAAGATCATTAAAGTCCCCCAATAACACTGTTGGTGCTTCCCTCTCTATCGCCCAGGCACGAATCATTCTTGCCCCTTCTATGCGAGCCCGTTCAGAGATGTGATCAAGGTGTGTTACTGAAACCCAAATGTGCTGACCACTCTGTCTGATTTCCAAAAGAGCATAACTGATCATGCGGGGAAAGGCCGAATCCCAACTCTTGCTCATATGAACTTCCGGTGTTTCTGATAGCCAGAATTCACCGTCTTCTACGAGAGTAAAAGAGTCATCCAGATAATACAGCGTGGGATACTGGCAGTGGTCATCCCAGTGGCGCGAATCGGCGGAGATCCTGTAGCCCGGAAGATTTTCCTGCAAGAATGATAGCATAGCGGGTTTTCCTTCTTGCGTTCCCAGCAAATGAGGGCGGTATTTAAGAATCATCCTTACCAGGAAGTCTCGTCGGTTAAGCCAATGGTTCTCTCCATCAAATTCATTTTCAAAACGGAGGTTGAAGGTCATTAGCCGCAAGAAAACTCCTTTCGTCATCAGTTTGGTACGAGGGTTCTAAAACGTTACGCACGATTCTACAGAATCGACCCTCATGTTGCAAACCTACTCCGTGGAAAAACGCGTCAGAATGTGCCAGATGTGGCTGCGCGCAGGCTAGGACAGGATGAAGCGTACTTGACCGTACGTGATATCCTGTTCCGAGCACGGTCTCAGATGGCGCGCTATCACGCGAGCGCAGCGGTTTTTACCGGTGTAGGTTTGCAACATGAGGGTCAAATCAAGAGCTCGCAAGCAAAAGATACGGAGAGCACGTTCAATCGCGGGCTTGATTCTAGCCATTAGGCTCGAGTGGTCAAAAGAAGTATTGCTGGGCTAATCCGGTGCAGGTTCCTTCTTGGCGGGAATGAACGGTGGGTTAACGCTATGGTTAGAACTGCTCAGAACAGCAGCCACAGGCAGGGGCGTGGGAGAAACTCAAATCGCAGTGCTGCTCTCCTAGCACCCATTCAGCCAAAATCATGCGCTGCTCTTCATCCAGGACTTGAACCGCTTCCTTTATTTCCTCGAGAGCATCTTCTTTACCGGTCCATATTCGGGCCAGCAAGGTGAGCAGCAATCGATCTTGGATGTCTAGGTCTAGATTGTCAATATCTTGGAGAATCATCAGGAGATCAAATTCCTTAGTGCCGCAGCTCCAGTACTTCTGCCATTTAAAAGGGAGACACCTCTGCATTAACTCCATGAAGCGCAGCTTCCGATTCCTGTTATTATCCGAATACATTAACGTCCCTGCGTTATGGGCAACAGCTTTTTCTTTTAACAGATTCTCGGTTCAAATCCCAGCAAAAATTGTTGGCGCTCACGTAGGTCCAGTACATCGCTGCCATCAGCAAAAAATGACACACCTAATCCTGAAGCCTTTTGCCAAACTCATTAATAGCCTCAGGAATCTGTTTGCGTAGAAAAGTCTCCTTTTCAAGGTCAGGAAGTCCCCTATATACCTGGGACTTGGGATGAGATTCTTTTAGCGTTGGAATTGAGGTCGGTCCCAGCTCTTTTAGGAGTGGGTACTGTACGACTAGTTCTATAATCGGCAACGGTTGTTCTGCACCACTCTCCAGCCAGTCCAGCCGCCGCATACATTCAAAACGAAGTTGATCTAATAGATAAATCGAGATATCAATGACTTCCATTTTTACCGCTTTATCCAAGTGGAAAAAATCGGAAGCGGTACCAAGGTTCTTTACTCCCATGACCAGCTCATAAAGGGCAAAGATGTTTTGGTCGCCCGGTGAGATAAGAAAAAGTAAAGTGTTGTCCGAAAGATCAGACAACCGGGTTCGCTCATCTAGTTTGTCGCCAAACCGTTTCGACCAGGACTTAAATCCCCTGGTTGCAGCCTGTTTACGTTTGAATGACTCCAGTTGGATAACTTCGGCCATTGTCAAGGAGCATTTCCTAGAAAAAAAGGTAGACCTTCTTAGGAATTCAGCAGACTGACGATAATTCCACAAATTATTCTTGAGTCTTTTGCTATCTCAGGTTCAACAGCTGCCCGCGTTTTCTCCACACTTCCAGCGTCTGAACCACGTCTAGGACAATATCCAATGGTACGGATGCACAAATTAAAGGGATGCGCCTCGATTTGTATATAATGTAGAATACACAGAGCTGGATCATTTTTTATAGCACGATTGCTTGCCAGGAGCAAGAGAAACCACACGGATTCGATCATGGTTTGGGTGAACGAAAGTGGCTTCTAGCCCGATCGAAGAGCCGAATAAACTCATCGATGTCCTTTTGCGCAATTACTCCTTTCAGGTCAAGGATAATCCTTTCGAATTCTCTATAGAATACCCCGTAGGTGGAATTGAGCATTGGCATGGCTGCGTATAGGTCTGCATCTTGAGAAAGGAGATGGGTTATTTCCATGAGCCTTCGGTGGAATGCAGGGGTGGCAAAACGCTTCAAGCTCTTAAGATCAACACCTAATGAGTCGATGGTGAGTCCTAAGGCCAAGGTACTGAAGTGAGTCAAGCCTTGGACTACGGCCATGTAATAATCATGGACCTCAGGCGTAACCACCTCAACCCGGGCGCCACCCTCTACCAGAATACCCTGAAGCCATTCTTGCCACCACTGCCCTCTCCCGGGACACATTACTACGGTCTGTCCGGTAACGTTGGGCTCCCCAGGTCCAAAAAGCGGATGAGTCCCAATGACGCTAGCAGTTGAGACCTCGAGCATCGTGCCCACCACCTCAGTCTTAAGGGAAGCAATGTCCATAAGTAGTGCATCATCCTGGACCAGAGGGCCGATCGCGCGGACCACCTCTACCGTGTGCTGCAAGGGTACCGCAACCAGGACCAGATTACAGGTTCTTGCCAAATCCTCCGCTGTGGTTTCAGTATCAAGGTCAGCCACTGAAACCTGATAGCCAAGCTCACTGAAAAATCGTTGAAACCAACGGCCCATTTTGCCCAGACCGCCGATTATTCCCACATGTATGTCCTTGCCTTCGATCATTGACTTTCCTTGGTGGGCGGCGCCAAAGTCATGGTTTCCTTGGGCATAAGGCGCAGGGCGTAAGGCTCAGGGTGAAGATTAGTTTTTTATTCAAAACTGTTCCTTGTGCCTTGCGCCTTTAGCCTTGCACCGTATCGCTCCAGGATTCAGTATACTTATCTATGACTCCCTTCTGCTTGCTTGCTACCTACTCTTATACAGTTCCTCAAATCTATCCCAGAATTCCGGAAAGGACTTATCCACGCAGGTCTCATCTGCAATACGCACCCCTCTCGTGACCAGCCCAGCTACAGCGAAACTCATGGCGATCCGGTGATCATCATGGGGATCAATCAGGGCTCCCACAGGGCTGCCGCCTCTGATAGTAAGGCTGTCTCGCCCCTCATCAACCTGTAGACCTAATCTCTGCAAGCCTTCGGCGACGGCTTGGAGGCGATCACTTTCTTTAATACGGAGGTGACCCACGTTTCGTATAACAGTGGTGCCTTCAGCAAAAGCAGCCGTTACCGCCAAAGTAGGTACCATGTCGGGCATGTCCCTCATATCCACTTCAATTCCTCTCAGTCGCCCACCCAGTACAGTAACTCCATGGTCATGCCACTCAACCCTGCATCCCATCTGGGAGAGAAGTTCCAGCAAGGCCAGGTCTCCCTGATTGCTGTTGTGAACGATATTGAGTGTGGTAATTTTCCCCCCGGTGATGGCTGCGGCCGCCCAGAAATAGGAAGCCGAAGAGCAGTCTCCTTCCACATCATAGTTGCCAGGTAGATAGTGTCCAGGTGCCTCCACCCTGAGGGTTTCCTCATCCAACCAACCAGCCTCCGCACCAAACCTGGACATTCCGTCCAAAGTAACGTCGACGTACGGCCTGGAAACCAGCCCCTGAACTTTAATTTCAACAGGATTGGAGGCATACGGTGCTGCAAGGAGAATGGCGGAGACGAACTGACTTGAGCGGCTGGCGTCTACGACTGTACGCCCCCCTTTGAGGCCCTTGCCATAGACGTGTACAGGAGGACAGTCATTTTTTTCCAAGCTCTCAACAACTCCACCCAGTGGCCGAAGACCAGCTAAAAGTTCGCCAATGGGTCGCTTATGCATGCGGTCACTCCCGGTCAAGACAGAATCGCCTTGAGCTAAACAGGCTACAGCAGTCAATAACCTCATAGAGGTGCCCGCGTTGTCCAGAAAAATAGGTTTCGAAGCATGATCAAGTTTGCCACCGGTACCAGTAACTTCTGCTGCTTCGGGAGAATGTATGATCTGTGCCCCCAAGCTCTCAAGAGCCTTTGCTGTGTGACGGGTGTCCTCACACCAGAGAGTATTGCGCAGTTGACTCCTCCCCTTGGCCAGGGCGGCCATAATGAGGTATCGGTGAGTAATGCTCTTGGATCCGGGAATACGAACAGCCGCATCCAGATTCTCAAGGGTTTTGATTTGTTTCATTTGCAAGGGACTCTACTAAGGCCTGGCGCATGACTGCAACGGGCGCCTCGTGGCCAGTCCATATCTCAAACTGGGCCACACCTTGCTGGAGGAGCATTTCCAGTCCGGAAACGCATATACTGCCAGCCGCGGCTGCATCTTTGAGCAGTCTTGTCTCCAACGGTCTGTATACCATGTCCAAAACCACCATGCTCTCCTTCAGCTGCTGGGCAGAAATCAGACTCTGGTCCCGAGTTGCGGACATGCCCACTGGAGTGGCATTTATCAAAAGTTCTATCTCGAGACCATCCCATGATTGCCACTCCACGAAGATACAATTCATCTCTACCGCAAGGCTGCGGCCCCGTTCTTGGTTTCGATTCATGAGGCAAACCTCTGCACCCCTGTTCTGCAATCCAAATATGGCAGCCCGGGCTGCACCGCCAGCTCCCAGGACCAGACAACGTTTCCCCCCGAGTTCAGTCACCTGCTCCAAAGCCCTGACCACCCCCAGCCAATCCGTATTTGATCCCAGCAACCTGCCCTCTTGAGCGACCACCGTATTTACGGCTCCAATAGCCTGACCAACATCATCCACCTCGTCCAGATGTTCCATAATTGCTTCTTTATGGGGTATGGTGATGCTGGCCCCGTGAAGCCCCAGTGTTCTGATGGCCACCGCCGCTTCCGCCGCCTTGTTTGCTTTAAAGGCCAAAAAAGCTAGATTCAAGCCAAGGTGATTGAAAGCGGCGTTGTGCATCTGAGGACTGAGGCTATGCGTTATTGGATTCCCGAAAATAGCAACATATGTGGTCTGAGCATCGATCATTGTAACATTTCCAGAAGCCGGTGCATCTCCGGCAGGGTGAACTGACCAGGGGCAGCTTCAGCGCCACGCTCCAAAGCCGCATAGGTAAAGGCTCCTCCTACCAGCAAACAGGCTACCCTGCTTATTCGGCCGAGGGAACCGAGACAAAAAGCCACGACCTTTATCCCTTGCTTTCTCCCCTGGCCAATAAGGTTCAGCAAGGAAAGGTTGTCTTCCATCTTCCGGGCCAGAGTAACCACCTTCACCACCCCAGCCTTGATGGCAGCCATTTCACTAAACAGGGATTTCAGTGTGTTGTCTGGTGGTGTTTCCTGAAAATTATGGTAACTCAAAATCACCTGTTCTCTCATGCTGGCCAGGTCCTCCGGCAAATCCTCTTCCCGCCGAAACTCCCAGTCCACATATGAACTTCCTCCTGCCGCTGCCCGGAGGAGAAGTTGAAGTTGCTCCTCTTTGGTACCATGGAAATGACCAGCATGCTCTGAAGGGCGAACGGTGGCGATTACCGGCAAAGGCGCCTGGTGTAACACGCTTTCCACCTCTGGCTCCCGGGTGACATCCAGCCGCCACTCCAGTAGGTCGGCCCCCATATCGCTTGCCCTCTTCATGGTCTCAAGCACTTGATCAGGCCTCTCAACCATGACGGACACACAGATCTTGTTCAACGTGCCCTCCCTTTCGGAGGCTGCCGATTGTTCGTCCCTAGGTAGGCCTGGATGTCTCGAGAAGCGGCCAGGATCTCACCGAAAATCTTCTTCACGGCGCCCCAGGCCAGCGGCCCTCTGTTCTCTTGTGCCAATCGCCGGAAAATAGCTTGCTCGCGGTTCAGGTCCAGAGGATCCTTGCCTGCCTTGTTTTTCAGCGCAGCTATCTCTTGAACGAAAAGCATCCGTTGGTTGAGCAACCGAAGAATTTCATCGTCCAGATCATCGATTTTCTGTCGCAGCTGCTTTAAATCTGACCTATCTTGCTTGCTGTCAGTTATTTTTCCCAAATGGTCTCCTCCACCTTATGTCCAAAGTGGCGTCCTGCGGACTCTACAGCCACCAAGACCTCGCTACCCTTCTCCAGGGCTACCACGGAACGAGGTTCACCGTTGGGTGCAGTCAGCCGAATGGTCTCAGCATTCTGAACCAAAGTAGTAACTTCCCCCGCGTCAGTTTCTGCGGTCACGAGCAACAAAGGCCTCCGTTCAATTTTCATCCGACCTACTATGGCCTGCTGGGCCCGTCCTTCGTGATCCACGCACAAGACCGAGTCGCCAGCCACGAGTTCTGAAAGGTAGCGGGTCTTACCATTCGGCACTCTAATGTAGGCATGCACTGGGCCAGCATTCACCCGGAAGGGACGCGGTGCCACGTAGGGATTCTCTACACTCTCAGCATGAACCAAAAAGAGTCCACCACTACTGTTACCCACCAGCATGCCCTGCCCCTGTTCCATTTGGCTACAGGTATCCACACAGGCTCGATCACCCAAACCAGCCTGACGTACTGCCACTATTCGCGCAATGCTGAGTAGAACCTGCTCACCCTGCTCTCGCACAACGGCCAAGGTTTTCTTGAGTTCCACAGGATCTTCGGTCTTGATCAATATCCCAGCGACTCCTCGCTCTAAGACAGTGAGAGCGTTTCTGGCTTGTTCACTGTTGGACACCTCGGTAAATATGTTGTCCGCCTGAGCGACCAAATTCTCAAGGGGTATTATGGTCCAATCCGTCGTCCTTACCACTACCGTAGCACTGTGAGCCAGTCTGAGAATCTCCTTTTCATCTTCCTGGCTTTTGACCTCATAAAAAAACACTTCCTTCTCGGGTTTGAGATCTCCATCAGGGGCAATGGTAGTGATGCGTCCCAGTTCCTTGACCTTCTGATGGTAACCCTCCGGCACCATTACTGCCGCAGCCCCGCCCTCGAGAGCGGTTGTAACCAGCTTCTTGTCCCAGGGATCTACACTTACCCAGGCAGTTTTCATACCGTTACCCTTTTCCTTTCGGTGTCCAACGACTGGCTGTTCAGGAAGGCCGCAGCCTGTTCCACCGTGGCTTCTTCATGAACGATCATACTGATTGCCCCAACCATTCTGGTTGGGTCTTTGTGCTGAAATATGTTGCGTCCGATGGAGACACCAGAACCACCTGCGTCAATGGACCCTCTCACCACCTCTAGAATCTCCCTGTCCGACTCCATCTTTTCACCACCGGCAATGACCACCGGCACCCGACAGCCCTCGATCACTTCCCGAAAGGATTCCACCGAACCGCTGTAGGATATCTTGACAATATCTGCACCCAGTTCAGCACCCAGGCGAGCGGCATGCTTGAGTACTTTGGGGTCGTACTCGTTGGTTATCTTTTCCCCTCGGGGATAGATCATGGCCAGGAGCGGCATACCCCACTCTCGAGCTCGATTGGAGACCATACCAAAGTCACTGAGCATCTGCCGTTCCATGTCATCGCCAATGTTCACGTGTATGGATACAGCGTCCGCCCCCATACTCAGGGCCTCCTCAACCGTGCAAACCAAGGTCTTGGTGTTGGGATAGGGGGAAAGCGAAGTACTAGCAGAGAGATGAATGATCAAGCCGACGTCTTTGCCACTTCGGCGGTGACCAGCGCCCACCATACCTTTGTGCTCAACAATGGCGTTTGCTCCGCCCCGGACTACTTGCTCAATGGCATCTCTGAGATCGGTGATGCCGTAAATGGGACCCGAACTGACCCCATGATCCATTGGAACAATGACAGTTCTGCTGGTATTTCGGTCAATTATCCGTTCCATCCTAATCTGTTTACCTAGCATGTGCAACTCCTTTTCCCATGATATAGAAAGGTCAAAATCATTTAAAATGAGAACGTACTGGTCCATATGCTCACGGCTGAATGACAATAGAGAGGCAACCCCCCACACTTTCGGCCTCCATGCACGTAGACCATGTCTCCCTCTTCTTCTGAACCTTAGTGAGAGTTAAAAAAACCAAAAAATCCAGGCCTCGACAACTTTCCAACAAAAAAAGCCGCGGCCAAGGACTGCCGCGGCTTTCAAACACATTCAGAATTGTTATGGGATCAACACCTGCGTACAGCCCCCTCGTTCGCCATGGTGACGAAATAATAATAGCCGTAAAATGAATAGGGCTGTCGATTCATTGTTACCCTTGGATTATATCTCAAATGAGTCTGCCAAGTTAGACTATCCTGTAAGAAAAGTCAAGTTACTTTTCCCCAGGACTTTCCCCAAAAATGGTACTAGCGATTTAGGCCAAAGGGGAATGCTCCTCCACAACGAGCAATTGAACCCCGCTAAAGCGGGATTCGAAATGTAAGGAAGGTATCCCATTTTATTGTAGTTCGCTCGCAGTCCCCCAGTCCCGCCTGGCGGTACTGGGGTT
>JASFGC010000120.1:0-9704 GCA_050123975.1 Syntrophobacterales bacterium
ATGAAACGCAACCCAGCAGTGCCGATTGTGAATTTCCAGGTCTTCGGCCTTGGGGGGCAGAGGTTTGAGCCGGAGAACCTGAGGGGAATTGGCTCTTTCACCATGGAACTTGTCACCAAAGGGACTAAGAGTAGAAGTAAGCGAGAAATTGCCGAAACTATAGAAAAGTTAGGTGGTAGTTTGGACGCTGGCTCAGGGCGCAATACCTACTATGCTTCACTAGATGTACTCAAGGATGATGCTGAAATCGGTCTAGAATTGCTAGCGGACGTACTCCAGAATCCACGTTTTTCTGAAGAGGAAATCGAAAAGCAAAGAAAAGATACCTTACTGGCCATTCGGCGGTTGGATGAGAGTTGGCAAAATGAAGTGGCCCGGGTTTTCCGGCAGCACTACTATGGGCAGCATCCATATGGGAACGATATCATTGGCACCAAAGAAACGATTAGGGGCGTGAGCCGCGGCGACATAATGAACTTCTTCCAGCAGACTGTGATGCCGAACAATGCAGTGCTGGCGGTATTCGGTGATATTGACCCTGAGGCGATGGCAGAAAAAGTGAAGTCTGCTTTCGGCAAATGGCGGCCAGGAAAAGTAGTTGCCCCTGTCATTCCGAAAGCCGTAGCGCTCCTCACCGCTACTGAACAGGTACGGAAAAAGACAGAAAAAGTATCCGCTGCCATCTATCTTGGTACCAATGGCATGACCGTGAAAGATCCCGAAAGGTCGACGCTGGATGTTATCGATGCGGTTCTGTCTGGTATTTCATACCCAAGCGGCTGGCTGCAGGAGGCCTTGCGGGGAGGGGATCGAAGTCTGGTCTATGTTGTCCATGCCTTCCCCAGCTCTGGCATAGATGGTGGCCATTTTGGCATTATCACCCAGACCACCATGGCCAACTATGAAAAGGTGGTTGCGATAATTCTGGAGAAGCTGGAAAAAATAAAGCAGAAGCCGTTGGAGCCTGAAGAATTGGCGGCCGCAAAGGATATGATTATCACCATGCATGAGATGAGTCTGGAGACGAATGGTGCTCAGGCTCGAAGTGCAGCCGTAAACGAAGTTTTGGGATTGGGATACGATTGGGATGCTCGCTATCCAGAGCTCGTTGAGCAAGTAAGTGCAGAGGATGTCTTCACAGTGGCACGAAGGCTCTTTCAGCACCACTTGCTAGTAAGCACCATTCCAGAAAAGCCGGTGGAAGCAATTATCCCTCCTGAGCAAAGGCAGAGAATGCACGCACAGTAAGGGAGATTGTTAGAAAAGCATGGAGCATGGGGCATGGGGCATGGAGCATAGGGAAAATACTAAAAGCCCTCACTCTATGCTCTATGCCCTATGCTCTCTGCTCAGTTCTACTGACGATTTATTTCTTGTCAAAGCAGGTGGCCAGTGATAAATTGAAAACAAATGACCAAGAAGGTCAGTAAGATTTCAGTGAAAGGGCTACGAAGGCTTGTAGGTTATGGAGTTAACGTGGCCCTATTTTCTTCAACACAAAAAACTTGGTGCTGAGGGCCAGCTCAGCGTTGAATGGCTTTGTCGGTCAAGAGTGCGAGCTTTTAAGGAGGTTTCAGTGTTCAGGTTTCAGTGTTTTTGTTTTTCTTCCCTGACACCTGACACCCGACACCTGAAACCATGAGACTTTGTGTTTGAAGTTTGAGTGCGAACAAGCCCTCTGTGGTAAATAAATGATTGCAGTGGTTTCAGGAGGTAACGATAATGTGTGAAGCCAACGCTTATCTGCTCAAGGAAGGCAAAGAAGAGTTGATTCTCGAGGCTGTAGACCTTGTGGAACCCCATGAGGAAGGAAAGATTAGATTGGCTAACATCTTCGGCGAGCAGAAGGTGCTGGATGCCAAGTTGAAAAGCATGTCACTTGTCAATCACAAAATCATCCTCGAGTAAGGAACAAAAAGCTCTCGCCCGAGCCCTGCGGGCTCACTGAGGCTCTGTGAGCTCTGTGAGAGTTAGATTTCGACTTCGCGGTCTTCGGCCCTGGAAGGAATTGTCTTGATGTCAAGGTGATGGTGAGCGGTAACATAGCGAACTGTTGTGGTCTTGGCGCGCATGGCTACTGAGTGGGTAATGGCGACATTGCCCTCGTAGCGAACACCGGGAAGGAAGTCGCCACCGGTGATGCCGGTGGCACAAAATATTATACTGTCACCTTTGACCATATCCTCGGTTTCGTAAACCTTCTCGAAATCCTCTTCTGAGTAACCCATATCCAGAATTTTCTGTTCTTCTTCGTCATCCCGTGGCCAGATCTTAACTTGCATCTCACCCCCTAAGCACTTGAGTGCGGCAGCAGCGAGGACCGCCTCTGGGGAGCCGCCTATGCCAAAGAGGATATTCACGCCTGAGTCCTCCATGGCAGTAGCGATGGCTCCGGCCACGTCACCGTCGCTGATTAGTTTGATCCGGGCGCCAGCCTCTCGAACCTGGGATATGATTTCGGAATGGCGGGGACGGTCGAGGACTATAGCGGTCAACTCTCTGGTGCGGGCGCCACAGGCTTTGGCCACCCGCTCCAGATTAGCCTGTACTGAGTCATTGATATCAATGGTTCCTTTGGCCTCGGGGCCCACGGCTATCTTGTTCACATAGTAGCTAGGCAAGGAGGCGAGAGTTCCCTCATTTCCGACAGCTATTACTGCGATGGCATTTGGCAGTCCCTTGGAAGTTAGAGTAGTGCCGTCTATCGGATCCACGGCAATATCTACCTTAGGATCTCGCAAGCCGCCGCCACCCACTTGCTCACCGATATAGAGCATGGGGGCCTGGTCTTTTTCGCCCTCCCCGATGATAATGGTGCCACGGATGCTGACGAGATCCAGCATGCCACGCATGGCGTCCACTGCTGCCTTATCGGCTGCTTCTTTATCTCCTCTTCCCATCCAACGGCTGGCTTTGAGGGCCGCTGCTTCTGTGACTCTGATAAATTCCAAGGTGACTTCACGACCCATGTCAATCACTGGCATTTTCTCCTCCATGCCCTATGCTCCATGCCTTCTCAAATCTACAATCTTCCTAAGCGTTCAACAGGGCAATGACCTCACCGGCGAGCCCCGCGGAATTGGTGGCCTCGAAAAGGCGAATTGCTTCCTCAAATGCCTGTTTGGTAATGCGCTCTTTGTAGTCCTCTCCCACTTGATTCAGCTCTTCAGCAAAGGCTTTGTTGGCTTTTTTTATGTTGCCTCCAGTGTTGCCGGTCTCCTCTGCCCATTTCCACATTTTCTGCCAAAGCTCATCAGGAACGCCCCGGTATGGCCGTTTGACGTAATGTTTTTCGGGAGTAGTGATGGCATTGCCATTCTGGTTCATGGCAAGGCCAAAACTGATATTCTGCCAGAAGGTACCCACGTTCCCTTTGCGGATGCCGTGGTAGATGAATTGGGTGATCTTATCCAAGGATGTCCCGGTTATACCATGTTGGGCAATGTCCACTTCCCAAGACTGGATGGCCAACCAAATTTCCTTGGTGAGGTCAAGCTGAATCCCTTCCTGGGTGGCACCGAAATAGGTGCCGTGAATGGAGCCGTTATTGATTGCCAGCAAATTGGGGTGGACGCCTCCTTCAACCAGGTTGCCGATAAACCAGGAAGCTTCATCCGGCCTAGTGAATCCCTCTGCGCTACCGCTTTTGGCACCTATTTCACCAAGTTCAACTTCCAAAGCCAGACCTGCGGCAACCACGGGCTGGGCCAGCTCCAAAGTGGCAGCCAAATTCAGTTCGTTCTCCATATATGAGCAATCGATGGCAAACGAGGTGAACCCTGCTTCCAGTTCGGCAGCCACGAGCTCGGCCACTTCCTCTTTCTCGTCCATATTTTTCACGGTAATGTGGTCGCCATGAATAGCGAAGGGTACCGAGGTATTTCCCAGTCGATCATTCTCCGTCACAATAAATTCGACGAAGCTCATAGGGTCAAACTCGGTGTAGCCCAGTTCAGACTTGGCAATCTCATACATCACCGGGGCCTGAGTGGCCATAGAGGCACGGATAATACCCTCTAACGGTAAACGGCAGCGTATGTTTGCGGCCATGATCATTGCATTTTCTTTCCGGGCTGCAATACAAAGCGGTTTACCGTTCACCAACGGCGCCTTGGAATCTGGAAATCGTTTCTGCACGCTTTCAGGCCGATATTTTGACAAATCGGTGCTCATCAGAATCCCTCCTATCTGTTCTTTTTTTCAGACGTTTGAAAAAGATAATAACTACCTTTTACCTTAATCCCAGGGCGATGAAAAAACAAGCGGCAATTTATCATCGCAGATACTATTTTTAGTTCATTAAAAACGTGTCAATTGCCGCCCGAGTAGTCTCATCGAGAACAAGAAAAAACCCCGATCACCCGTAAATGTGATCGGGGCTTCTTTATACTCTCGTTATCACTAAATGTGGCAGCCGGATCTTTCTCCTAATTACAAAGTGCTCTCGAAAAATTCATAGATTTCGCGGCGCATCCAGTAGAAGCCGAGCGGAGTCATCGACAGAAAGGAAGTCTTGTGCCCGTAAAAAAGACTAATGCGCGCTGGTCGCCCCAGCGCCTCCCACAGATCTTCCCGTGCATCCTGAGGTACGCACTGATCTTTAAGAGAGTCGAAGACGAGGATGCGCCTTGGGTCCGCCCGGCCCGGATAGTTGGCGACATCTACGGGTCGGAAGAACGGTTCAATGGCCTGCTCGTATTGAGCTGCTGTCCAGCCAAAGCGCGGCAGGATCTTTTCTCGCAGCTGGGCAGCGTCGCTGTTACAGAACGCCAGGATCCGGTGAGGGTGTGCTCCGCCCAGCACCAGCACAACGGCAGCGAAGCGCGGCTCGTTTACTGCCATCATGCTGCCCGTAACAGCGCTGTGGCTAAAGCCGATAAGGCCGATGCGGGTTGCATCGATCTCATCGCGCCCCTCGGCCCAGTCCACTACTCGGCTCATGTCGATGATGTGAGTAACCTCCCGCTGTGCCACGCGGGCCATGATCGACAGGAACTGCTCCTCGGTCTCTGCCTTACCCAGCGCTTCCCACTCAATTATGTCGCGCTCCCCGAGCACACGTAGGATGTGCATGTCACCATGACTGCGGGACCGTAATGTAGATGTGATCTTCTCGGGTGGATAGGTCACGCCAAAGCCTTGGCCCCAGATTGGCAAGACAATGACCATCGGCAGCTTGCCGGCGGTGTTGCTGCGGTAGTAGAGGGCCTCAATGAGGTTGTTTTCCTGGCCGTTCTCGCCAATGGACGGGATCTTGAGATGCCGCAGTTGGTAGGTCAATTTCGGGTCGTTCTGAACAATGTAGTTTTCGAAGGGAACTGGACCCTTTTCGTAAGGTAGTATGGGAGGCCCGGGCTGCGGTTCCACCCAGGTGTTGACTTCGGGCTGAAATGGGGTGTAGATGCGCGCCGTACAGCCAAAGAGCGTGACCACTAGCAAAAAAACCAGTGGCAGGAGTTGCGACCTCTTTTTGAATAACGATTCACGGCAAGTCAAAATAACCCTAACCATTTTTCTTGCCCTAAGGAAAGAAAGATCACATTAGTGTGCCAAAATTCTATCGTAGATGTCCTTGCTTTGTAAATAAGAAAGAAGTGCATTACTGCATTTGTGTGTGCGCTCAGGTGGATGGGGTAGTACTGACAGCGTTGGGAGGAGACAAGACTGAAAAATCTAAACACAAACTGACCACCGCAGAAGTATGACATATCCCTTCATTCACGCTCCCCAGCAATTTAGTCTGGCACAAAATGTTGATGAACGTCAAAGGACCGTATAATTTGAAGCTCCCTGCAGCAAGCTGCAGGGAATCTTCGAAATGTAAGGAAGTGATTCCATTTTATTGTAGTTCGCTCGCTAACCCCGCAGCCCCGCTGAAGCGGGATCTCCGCTTCGCTACGACAAGCTACGGGGAATGCGCTCGCCCTGTTGAATTTCCCGAAGGGAACCCTATTCAACGGGGCGAGCTGTAGCATTTTCAAAACCACCTTGATCCATGCTAGAATACACCCTATTTAGGTACAAGTGGTGCGAGGGCGAGAATGTCAGAGCGAAAGCCAGAGATCATTCTTACTGATAAAGCGGGAAAGCTGTTGGAAGTTGAGGCACTAGCGTATCCTGAGGATGTTAATCTCATTGTCGATCCCTATTCAGACCTGGAAGAGCCCGAGGCTTCCATGGCTGAGGTTGTTGCCAACGCCGAGGCGACTCTACCACGACCCCTGGGGGAGATCATTAGTGCCCAGGCTGTGGGGTTGAATGCAACTTGGCTTTTCCGGCTGGTGCTCTTAGATTTCAAAGGACAGCACCACTGTAAAGCTGAGACTGTAGAAGAGACTCTTCGTCAATTGATCTGGCAGATAGCCCCTCTTGAAATTCAATCCCTAGGCTTGGACCGCTTTGAACTCCTGGAACCGTGCATAACAGCGTTTCGAGTTCTCTCCTGCCTCTGTGAACAGGTGAAGAAGCTGGAAACGGCCGGCAGCTTCCCACCAACAACGCTCATCTTTTCCTTACATCAACAAGCGACCCTGCGTCGCTACCAGGTAGCGCTAGACAACCTACCGTGACAGTAAAAGAAAAGGTTTCAGCGTTCAGTGTTCAGGTTTCAGCACACAGAGAGATTATAGTGTTCAGTTCTTGTGCTTCTCACCCCTGACACCTGACACCTGACACCCGAACCACACCTCTTTCCATCCTTCGGGCTCAGGGCCTCGCCTTGAACGCTCCAAAGACTATTAGATTATCGAATACGCCAAGGTATACAAAATAAGACCAATCAGCCCGCACCAACAAAACGGATTCCCTTCCAACTGCCACTTGGGATAGCGACCTCAGGACCCTCCTACCAGATGGCCTGATATTTGCTTCAGTTGACTACGAGGGAAACTCCTATTTGGACGCTGCTATGCTCCAATCGTGAGTTTCGCCCCAAACCCCGGCTAAAGGAACAGTGGGAACATGAAGCGCATTTACTCAATTGGTGGTGGAAAAGGAGGATCCGGGAAAAGCTTCATTGCCGCGAGCCTAGGCATATTGCTAGCAAAGCAAGGCAAGAGCGTGGTGCTTGTGGATTTGGACCTAGGCGCTTCCAACCTTCACACCCTCCTTGGCCAGAGAGTTCCCCAAAGAGGCCTGGACGCCTTCATTGATAAAACAACGAACAGCTTAGAGGACGTAGCTCTGACCACAACTATACCAAACCTTCACCTCATCAGCTCGACGAAATGTTCCTTGGAAATTGCCAACTTGTTTTACGCTCAGAAACTCAAAGTAATCAACGCCATAAAGAATCTTCCGTTCGCTTATATCCTGCTGGATTTGGGCCCGGGAATTCACTTCAATACCCTGGATTTTTTTCTGATTGCCACAGAAGGGTTGTTTGTGGCCACGCCTGAACCAACGGCAATAGAAAATACCTTCATTTTCATTAAATCAATTTACCTGAGAAAGCTCAAATTGGCTCTAAAAGAGGCCAACATGTGGCATGTATGTCAAGAGGAGGTTTCCCAACTGTCGAAGGGAGCACTCAAATCTCCTTTAGATCTCATTAATATTCTCATAGAGAGAAACCCTGAAAACGGAACAGCCTTCAATGATCTTTTGAGCGGTTTGCGGTTCAGTTTGATTCTTAACAAGTTTCGTGGTCAGGTTTCTGAAGATCTGGGAGAGCAACTTGTGGACGTGTGCAACAGGCATCTTTATCCCAGCTTCGATTTCCTGGGCAACATCAGCTATGACACTCGGGTTTATGAGTCAATACTTGCTCGGAATATCTTCATACAGAAATATCCCTACACAAAAACCGTGTCAGATCTGCAAAATATGGCTAGGAGTCTGGCAAAAGAAAAACAACAGCCCATTCAGATAAGAGCCCTAAAATGACAAAAAAGTTTAATGACTTAAATTATTATGAACTCTTCAAGATTCCGTACAATGCCTCCTCCTTTGAGGTAAGGCAGGCATATAAGAATATTCTCGCCATTTACGAGGAGAACTCACTGGCGACCTACGCTCTTTTTGCGGAAGATGAGCGTAAGAAGATATTGAGCAAGATTGAAAAAGCGTTCTCAACCCTGATTGATGATGAAAAGAGAGAGGCTTATAACAAGAGTCTTTTGGATGTTGGGGAAATCCCGAAAAATCTGCTGAGTGCCAAAGAAAGACAGAAGGCAATACCCCTTTTTCAAGTGAATACAGCCACGACAAAAGACAATAACTTGGAAAGAATCAGCAAAAAGATCAAAGAGAAAAAATCAGGAAAACTTGCGAGCGCTCTGCTGAATCGTGATCTTATTTCCGGGCAGGATTTGAAAAACTTGCGTGAGTCACTGGGAATAGAGCTAGAGGAGGTTTTTGACGCCACCAAGATAAGTCCCACCGCACTGGAAGCAATAGAACACGACGACATAACCAATCTCCCTCCGAAGGTCTATTTGAAGAGTTTTCTGAAGTCCTATGCAGAAGTGTTACAGCTCGATGCGAAGCAACTGGTTGAGGGCTATGTCAAGAATATTGAAAAAAGCTAAACACTACGCATCCCACCCTCCAGAAAGTTGACTCAATATCGAAAATCTAGTCTTTGGTGCCGGGTCAGATCGCATAGAGCATAGCGCATGGCGCATAGCGAAAAAAAAGGTGAATGGTAAGTGGTAAACGGTGAGCAGTCGCACAGCCAGCGCATGATCGCTTTACCATTCACCTTATTACCTTTTACCTCACGCTCTGCGCTCTGCGCTTAGCGCTTTGCTCCAAGGGCAGTCCAAAGCCGGGTGCTTTGGGTCCGGATTCTTTGTTGCCAGATTCTGCAAAGATCTGATTTCCAACTAAACCGAGACCAAGGGCTCCGAGCCCGGTAGTCTCAAAGAGGTAAGGTCCGTCCGGTTATCATCAATTGACTTGCGAGAAGATGCATAATGTGGTAACAGCGTTTAACGACAAAAAAGCTTCCTGAACGTTTCAAATCGTATTTTAAGCATAGCCCGGATATTTCATGAATCACCCGCTGCGACCGCGGATATGTCCGCCCTTCCTGGCGTCCTCGGGTGTTCCTTCGACTTCGCTCAGGACAGGCGGTCCCTGCGACGTACCATAAAGGTACGCCTCGAAACCAACACCCTGCGGTTACCAGGTGGCCCGCCCGCTTCGCCTGAGCGAGCAGGCTCGCGATGGCGGGCAGGCACGTCCAACTAATTCGCGCTCGCTCCGCTCCGCTCAGTCCCGCAAGCGGGTTCCCAGTTTCGTGGTCTCGCGACAGCAATTCATGATATATCCGGGCTAGACCCTCCAATTCCATTTCGATGTCAAAGAAAGTAGCTTTTCTGCAAAGAACACTGAGTCCATGTCATACGGCAGGTGGGAGATATGTCGCTGCAGTCGCTGTGGTGACGATGTTCTGCTTTGTTAAGCCAATTTTTGTCGAACCTTCGGCAAACAAACAGAGCATTTTCCCGGTAGCCTGGGCGCAATCAGCAAACTCAGGAGGGCAGGACAGTGTCTCGGTAGGAGAAGAGGAGGGTGATTCAGGTGACAAGCTGAAAGATATTCAGGCAGAAAAGCAAGGCGAGGACTGGGATTTTACTCCCGGAATAAGGTTCAGGATCGAAACCTTTATTGGCAGGAAGATAAAATACGGCAGATGGGATTAATCGGGGGGGCAAGACACCTTCAAATAGAAAAACACCCTTGTTTCCTATTAAGGAATT
>JASFGC010000121.1:0-9646 GCA_050123975.1 Syntrophobacterales bacterium
CCAATCTCTGGGTTTATGCCGTAGCGGAGAAACAACTCCAGGTACTTGTCCACCAACTGTCGGTACGGCGCATTCACCTGTACTCGGTCCAGCAATCTGCCATAACGCCTCTTTCGATCCAGGCCCTGATCTCCCACTTTCTCCTAGCTTCCCATACTCATGGCGTCAGGCACACTTCCGCTGCCGGCATTTTGTATTCTTAGGATTATGCTATGACAATCAGAACAGAGCTGCCACGCAGAACTCACACGCAATGTTCAGCGACTTTATCGTCACTGAAGCAGAACTTTTGATAGTACATGAAGACTAGTTCTTGTATAGTGCGTCCTTTCAAGCATTCTAGCGAAAGGTGGCCCGGAAATCCAGCAAAAACAATTTTACATTTCATGCCCGCAGAGCTAAGGTGGCAAGGTGTCCAAAAAGTAAAGAATCCGGACCCAAAGGACCCGGCTCATGACGCAAAGCGCCAAGCGCAGAGCGCAGAGCGAAAAACTGTCAATGTCAAAGCCCCCTATATTTGTACGCTATGCGCCATGCGCTACTTGTCCTGAGCCTGTCGAAGGATGCTCTATGCGATCTGACCTGGCCCTAAGGACCAGGTTTTCGATATTGAACAAACAATGAATATTTCAGATTGTCGATTTAGGAAGGTGCAAAGACACTATGAAACAATACGTGATCGACCAATTACGAGAAGGGGATTTTCTCAAGTTGGAAGAGTATTTTAACGGCAATTCAGAGCCTGGCGATCTACCAGGGATTTACTGGGTCCTCATGCCTGAATCGCTTTACGAAGAGCTGCAGTTAAAACACACTGACTGTCAGCCCTATTACTTCGCCGTCAATCTAGATCTCCAATCCGTGAGCTTCGAACTGCTCATTCGCACCCGAACTCGCCTCCGCTGTGGCTGCATTCAGTATGCTAACAAGAGCCAGCGCGACCATATTCTTGAGTACGCAGACGGGTTGTTTGAGGAATTAGAACTCAAGACTTAACAAGCAGAAAAAACGAATAAGCAAGAGTCACAAACCGAAAACCATGGGGCTCAGGGCACACGGCACAGGGCGCAAGGTAAGAAATCAATCAATTTCAAGCCTTGAGCCTTGTGCCTTACGCCTTACGCCATCTGTTTTCTGCCCTCCCCTTCTTGTCTCGCCTTTAATTCGTACTGATACCTACCTTATTGCTTTTTGCTGTAACAACATATCCGCCAGAACCAACCGCACCATGGCGGTGCAAACGGGCACGATACGGGGAATGGCCGAGACGTCGTGTCTTCCCTTGACCGAGAGGGTGATGGACTCACCGTCCTCGGTGATGGTCTCCTGCTCCTTCTCGATGGAGGAGATGGGTTTCACCGCCACGCGAGCCACGATCTCGTCTCCGTTGGAAATACCTCCCAGAATGCCTCCGGAATTATTGGAAAGAAACCCTCCCGGACTCAAGGGATCGTTGTTCTCTGAGCCGAGCATTTCTGCTGCTGCAAAGCCGCTGCCGATCTCCACACCCTTCACCGCGCCAATCCCCATGAGAGCTCCAGCGAGGGCTGCATCCAGCTTGGCGAAAACCGGTTCGCCGAGACCGGCCGGACATCCTTGAGCCCGGATCTCCACCACCCCTCCAGCCGAATCGCCGCTCTCTTTGATCTCCTGCAAACGTTGCATCATTCGTGGCACTGCTTCGGAATCTGGACAGAAAAGAGGGTTTTGAAAAATCTCACCAAAATCCAAGTGTTGAGCGCGAATTCCACCCAAGGCCACAGTGTACCCCAATACGGAAATCCCATCCTGATCCAGGACCTTCTTGGCCACTGCTCCGGCAGCGACCCGCGCCACTGTCTCCCGTCCTGAAGCCCTGCCACCGCCGCGCCGCTCGCGAATTCCATATTTGTGCCAGTAGGTGTAGTCAGCGTGGCCCGGTCGAAAAACATATTGGAGTTCATCGTAGGCGCTGCTGTCCACATCTCGGTTGTGGATCACGAGACTTATGGGAGTGCCGGTGGTGCGACCCTCGAAAACACCTGATAAAACCTCTACTTGATCAGGTTCACGGCGAGAAGTGGAGACACGACTATCGCGAGCTCGCCGCCAAGCCAATTCTTGATTTATGTCCTCTGCACTGAGAGTTAAGCCCGGCGGGCAGCCGTCAACCACAGCACCCAGGGCAGGTCCATGAGATTCGCCCCAGGTGGTGACGCGAAACATGGTACCAAAGGTATTTCCTGGCATAGTTTAGCTCCTTCAATTTACATTGAGCATACCGCAACTGGTCACTAGGTCATTACGCTTCGCTGCCACTATGCCTTCGGCGTCATTTGTTGTAATTCATAGGTATCTAATAATATGCGCCTTACAACCTAATGACGGGCGCATGCCCAAATGACCCAATGACGGCGCAGCCAAACTGGGAACCGGCTTGCGGGACTGAGCGGAGCAAAGCGAGCGCGAAGAAATGACCACCAGGACTATTCACTACTTGAAGTTTTCAGCCATCTAACAATGCTTTCGCTCACTTCCTCTACAGACAAATCATCTGTTTCCACTTGCAGATGCATGGCTTCATCATAAAGCGGCAATCTCTCTGCCAGAACCTCCTCGATCTCAACCACAGAGTCGTCCCCATGGAGAGGGGGTCGTTGGTCGTCGGTGCTCTTGTCCGCTTCCATCCGTGCGGCAATAGTACCCGGGCTGGCATGGAGCCAAACTACTTTCCCGCTACCATGCATGATGGTGATATTCTCGGGGACGGTTACCACCCCACCGCCTGTAGAGATAACCTGTTCTGTGGCCCGACTGAGTTGCTGGAGCAGCTTGCTTTCTTGATCCCTGAAATATTTCCAGCCCCGGCTGTCGACAATCTCCTCAATTGGAATCCCGGCCTCTGAAACCAACTCCTGGTCCATATCAACAAAGGTCCAGTCCATAGCCTCAGCAAGCAGTCGGCCGACGCTGCTCTTACCCGTACAGCGATAACCTATAAGATAAAGGTTCACTGGCAACCGCCTCAATATAGTTTGTCACATTTCAAGGAAGTTGAAGCTCCCTGCAGCCCGCCTCGGGCGGACTACGGGGAATGCTCAGGCTAGAGCATTTGCAATGGTAGCAGGGAGATGGGATATTTGCAAACAACTGCTGAGATGAAAGAATGAGAGCATAAAAAAACTCCCGGTGATTATGAACACCGGGAGTTTTTTCTTCGATGAGTTTCTTAAGCCGCGAGCTTAACGGCACTTTCCGTCACATCGCGGATTTCAGTCGGAGTAAAGGGCTTGGGCAGGTAGGCCACAGCTCCCAATCGGGCTGTCTCTTTTGCGGTTTCTATGCTGGCATATCCGGTAATAATAACTACCATGGTTTCCGGTCTCTTCTCGCGAACTGCCCGCAGAAGCTCCAAACCTTTGACTCCAGGGATTTTCAGATCTAAGAGAACCAGCTTGTAGGATGTTTGCTCGATCTTTTGCAGGGCCTCGTCTTTGGTGACTGCCTGATCCACCTGATAACCCTTCTTGGCAAGTATTTTTCTGATATTGTTATTGACCGCTACCTCGTCTTCTATCACCAGAATGTCTTGCTGGGCAGCTTCTGCAGCAATTTCAGGGGCAATTGCTGCTGGCTCGGGCTCTGTGGCCAGAAATCGGGCAGCGTTTTTCTTGAGTTGCTCATAGGGCAGGAAAGCATAGCCGTCACGATCCACATACTGAACATATTCTGGACCGGTTATCGCTTCCACCTCTTCATAATCAAAGGGCATATCAATACCAATGAGTTTATCTGGATCAAATCCCTGTTTTTGCTTGAGCTTAGCTGCCTTTTTCTTTCTCGCCTCTATCTGGGGACACTTCCCTGTTTTCAGACCCCCTTTACAGGTACCTCCTACCTTTTGGAAAATCTCGCAGACCATTGCTCCCAATTCACAGTAGTTTTCCAAGAGCTCGGGACTCGGACCTCCAGCAACCGGAATATCCGAACGGCTGAGACTTTTCGCATACTCTTCATCCGTATATTTCGCCACCTCATCCGTGTCAAAAGGAGTGTCAATATCGATGACATTGATAGCCTCTCTTTCTTGTTCTGTGGGAGAGGCTTCAGTCAATTCCCCGCTCAAAGCAAGTTTCACCGGCAGTCTCAACTCATCCGGGGTGAATGGCTTGGGGATGTAGTCAACAGCTCCCAGCCGCATCGCCTTCACGGCCGTATCAGTGGATGCATAGGCGGTGAACATGATAACCTTGGTGAGTGGCCACTGGTTCTTAACGAGTTTCAGAAATTCAAGCCCATTCATACCCGGCATGATTATGTCCGAAATCAGGAGCGAATATGATTCCTTGGCCATTTTTTCCAGAGCTTCGTCCGCACTTGAGACCCAACTAACATCATAATCGTCCTTACCGAGAATTTTTTCCACATTTCGACAGATCTTCACTTCATCGTCGACAACCAGAATTTTTGCTTTTTCTTCCATCGTTTCCCCCATAATGAAATGTACTATTATTTTTGGTTAATTCTTACCAAATTGAAATTGCCTCTATTGAAAGCTCAGTGAAATTTGCCCCACCTTATAGCAGGGTATGTGCCAAAACAGTTAAAACCATATAACCATATGGAATAGTTAGATAAATTTTCATATAGATAAGCTCTGCGAGAGAATACATGTATAGATAAAATATACACTTATTCTTGTGATGCATAACCCCAAGCTGGGTTGAGATCCAAAAGATCAACTATCTGCTAACCTATTGTATTTCTAATTAAAAACAGCCTTTCATAGAGCAAATTTCTCTTCGCTCCATGGTGAAACGACGAAGAATCATCGAGTGTATATAAAAAAAATACAGGGTATATTATTGAAGCGGGGGAAATGAAATTCTCAAAGAGGTGGGATGCTAGGTGCTAGAAAAGGGCTGAAGGTAAAAACGATCGTCATACCGGACGAGTCCGCCTGCGGCGGGCGAGATCCGGTATCCAGTTACGAATGGTTTTGCTGGATTCTCCGCCGCAGGCGGACTGCGCGCCTTCCGGAATGACAGCGTCTGACAAATGGATAGGCTGGGGAATTCTGGGCTTCTTGTAGGCACTCAATTGCGTCGGAAGAGCACTAGTCTTTCATCTTACTCGACTTAACACGTTGCTGAAGTTTGATGCCGTGCTTTTTCATAAGATTCTGGAAATTAGGTCGTTGGAGTCCGACTTTTTTGGCGGCCTGGGTCACGTTCCAATTATTCAGGGCCAGAGCATTGATAACGAAATTCTTCTCCACCTCCGCAACCGCCTTCTGTCTAATCTCCTTCTTAATTCTCTTGAGCTCTTCATTGGTCGATGGCACGCGCTCAATTAGTTTTTCCACATCATCGGTAAATGGAAGTTCCTTCAAGCCTATGAGCTCCCTGTCGCAGAGGATGACCGCTCTTTCAATGGAATTTCTCAGCTGCCTCACATTTCCGGGCCAGTCATATTGAGTCAACTTATTGACGGCGTTGCTATCAAAGCCTTCGATCTTTTTTCCTAGACTGCGGTTGAACTGTTCCAGGAAATGATAGGCGATGGGTAAAATGTCCTCTCTTCTGTCTCTTAATGGCGGCATAGCAATAGGGTAGACGAAAATTCTGTAATAGAAGTCCTCTCTGAAAGAGCCCTCGGAAACCATGTCCTTGAGATCCTGATTGGTGGCAAGAATGAGTCGAATGTCCACCGATTGCGCGGTTGTACTTCCCAGAGGCAAGAATTCGCGGCCTTCCAAAAAGCGAAGTAATTTGGCTTGTACTTCCAGGCTGATATTACCTATCTCGTCTAGAAAAACAGTACCACCATCGGCCACTTTGAAAATACCGGGTTTGTCTTGATGGGCCCCAGTGAACGATCCTTTGGTATGTCCGAACAGTTCGCTCTCCAGCAAGGTATCTGAAATGGTCCCACAGTCTACCGCAAAAAAAGACTTGTTCCTCCTTTTGCTGTTGGCATGTATTGCCCTGGCAATAAGCTCCTTTCCCGTGCCACTCTCGCCCGAGATAAGAACCGTCGAGTCCGTAGGAGCAACCTTTCTCACCATTTCAATCACTTTTTCTATCTTTGGACTGTCGCCAACTAACTGGTGAGAAAATGATCGTAGATCCCCCTGTTGCTGCTTGAATTTTCGGTTTTGCAGTTGAATGGCTCTTTCGGCCACGGCCTGGCGCACAACACCGCGGAGTTCCTCCGGGGTAAACGGTTTCGGCAGGTAGTCAAACGCCCCCATTTTCATCACTTCAACCGCGGAAGATACACTTGCATAACCGGTAATCACGATAACTATGGTATCAGGGTACGCCGCTTTCACCCTGCTGAGAACTTCCATGCCTCCCAAACTGCTCATTTTCAAGTCAGTTATGATCACCTCGAACGGTTCAGCCTCCATCATTTTTAAGGCATCATAGCCGTTCAAGGCATACGAAACCTCACAGTCAATCTTGGATAATATCTTGATGCAGTTCTGACAAATGGACAGTTCATCATCAATGACCAGGATACGAGGGCTACCATCAATGGGCATCGTTGTCTCCCCGGTTCAACGGAAATCTGATAGTAAATCGCGCACCGCTACCAACTTTACTATCCACCTCTATCATCCCGCCATGCTGTTCAATGATGCCATGGGTTATTGCCAGTCCGAGACCGGTTCCACTTTCCCTGGTGGTAAAAAAAGGATCAAAAATCTTGCCCATGTCTTCCTCTGGAATGCCTTTACCTGAGTCGCTGACCGTAAGTTCCACACTTTCAGCCTCTGGAACAAAGCTGGTGCTAACAGTGACTTTTCCACCGGGATCAGTCGCCTCAATTGCATTGAGTATCAAGTTAATCAGAGCTTGTTCAATCTGGTCTTTATCCATGTTGATGTGGGGCAGATCCTTGGCAAGATTTTCCTCCACTGCCACGTCATTAAACGCCGCCTGTTTTCTGGTGAGAACCACGGATTCTGTGACAACCTTATTGGGATTATGCTTTGCCTTGACCGGTTCTGACTGCCGGGCAAAATCCAGTAAGCTACTTACAATCTTACGACAGCGCAGAGCTTCGTCTGCTATGATCTGTAATTCCTGGTAATTTGGATCCTCAGGTTCGGTATCTTCTTGGATCAACATGGCGCTGGTGAGAATTGTTGTCAGGGGATTATTGATTTCATGTGCCACACCCGCTGCCAAGCGACCGATGGAGGCCATCTTGTCGTATTGCATCATACCCTTTTGAATACTGATATCCTTGGTGATGTCCCTGGCTATTTCGATGGCCCCCACTACCTCACCGTTATCAAGGAGGGGGTAGCAGGAAATTGAATAAAAAAGTTCCTTTTTGCCTTTGTCCAGGTGGACATGCGTTACCTGGTAAGGCTTGCCGGTCTCGACGGTCTTCATAAGTGGACAGGGATGTTCCTCTCCTGAACAGGGAGCACTTTTATGGTGCCAGATTTCATAACAGAATCGGCCAATGGCATCCTTCCGTTGCATACCCAACTTGTTCGCTAACGTTTGATTGATATCGAGAATTCGGTGATTAGACGCCATGACGATAACGTCTTCCTGAATGAGTTCATTGATGAGGACATTATAGATTGTCCTGGTTTCTTGAAGTTTCCTTCTTGCTTTCTGTTCAATCCTGGAAGAAAGAGTGAATTCCCAAAAGAGCGTTGCAGTCTTGTGGTTGATGGCCCGAACTGTTTCCTTCTTTTTCAGCAGAATATCATCGTACACGTCCTGCTTGCCTGTGAGTTCTACTATGAGATCGATATCGTCTCTGTCAAGAAGGTCATTGTAATCCGCAGTAATGAATAGACCATTTTCTCTCGCCTTAACCAGACCGGGAGCGTCGTCTTTGGGGTCTGCCACTGCCACCACTCTGGGGGATAGCTCTCGAAAGGTGTGTTTTTCAATGGAGTCCATCAAGATACGACAGCGTTTACCCCCACCCACAACAGCAATGTTCATGTTGAATCTCCAGATTTGAAAAGGTTACTTGAGGAAGAGTTGAGGCCTAACGTGTATGGCCAGCCCCAGGGCCTCATCTCAACCCGAATTTTATATATTACCTTAATTAACCGATAACGCCCAATTGAAAGTTATGTAGAGTTCTTGAATCCGGGCCGTGAAGAGCTTTGAACATCCCCCGAGGGGGTTTTCAATGGCCATCTTTTCATGTGGGAGTATGCTGGAGTAATGGAGTGGTGGAGTAGTGGAGTAATGAAAGGGCTGATTGAAGAATTATTGTCGGATGAACCAGCTGTGCGGAACCATCCGACCTACTCATTACAAAAAGAAACGAGGCCCGTAGGTCGAATCGTTCTTACGCCAGTAAGGTTGATCCGACCAATGAGTCACTCTGGGCATATTGGTGAAAAAGCCTGGAAACGGCCCCTAACGTCATACCGGACAAGTCCGCCTACGGCGGGCGAGATCCGGTATCCAGTAAATAATCATTTATTTCTAGATTCCGGATATCCGCTGGAGGCGGATTCCGGAATGACGGACTTGGTGCTCGGACTTAAGATAGTAAGATTTTGACTGCCTGCTAGCTACTTCCCAAAAACCTCTACAGCCGTCTTGCCGAGCTCTCCCAAATTCCTGACTACCGTAATGCCAGCCTTTTCCATGGCATCGATTTTAGCCTGAGCCGTGCCGCTGGAGCCGCTGATGATTGCTCCGGCGTGGCCCATTCTCCGACCAGGTGGTGCGGTGAGCCCGGCTACAAAACCAATGACAGGCTTGCTCACTGAACCGACGATGAATTCAGCCGCGTCCTCCTCCGCCGACCCGCCAATCTCACCAACCATCACTATCCCACTGGTGGTGGGATCTGCCTCAAAAAGTTGCAAAGCATCGATGAAATTTGTACCAATGACCGGATCACCGCCGATGCCTATACAGGTACTCTGGCCCACGCCATTCTTGGTCAACTGGTCCACCACCTCATAGGTCAGAGTGCCGCTGCGCGAGACGACCCCCACCGAACCCTCCAGGTGGATAGGTCCCGGCATGATTCCCACTTTACATTTTCCGGGCGAGATTATCCCGGGGCAGTTCGGGCCAATGAGGCGCGAACCACTCGTCTTGACTGCATGGTACGCCTTCATCATATCTAACACTGGTATGCCCTCGGTGATGGCCACAATCACTTCGATGGATGCGGCTGTCGCTTCCATAATGGCATCGGCGGCAAAGCCTGGCGGTACGAAAATCATGGCAGCGTTGGCCCCGGTCTCCTGCCTCGCTTGCTCCACAGTGTTGAATACTGGAATGCCATCCATTTCCTTGCCACCCTTACCAGGGGTTACCCCAGCAACCACATTGGTCCCGTATTCCACACACTGACGGGTGTGAAATTGGCCTTCTTTCCCGGTTATTCCTTGGACCAGTAAACGCGTGTTTTCATCAACCAGTATGCTCATTTAAAACCTCTCATTTCTCAAGCATTTAGCTATCTGCATAGTAGGCGTAAGGCGCAGGGCTCAAGGCGTAAGGCAACTTGTCATTTGGCCCTGTGCCTTGGACCTTGTGCCTCGCGCGAAGCGCTATGCGCTTTTCGCAATCTCCGCCACCTTGGAGGCAGCGTCCCAGACGTCAGTTGCTACCTTGAGATCCAGGCCGGAGTCATCCAGAATCCTGCGGCCTTCTTCCACGTT
>JASFGC010000122.1:0-9522 GCA_050123975.1 Syntrophobacterales bacterium
GTGATATCCATGAGGCTGCGAATGGCCGTTTCTGTGGAGTAATGCGCCAGTATATCTGGAACGAGTAGTGCAGCCCAGGAAAACTGGCTCATAATCTGGAGCAGATAGGGAATGGCATCCGGGCCCACCTGCTTGAGCTGGTCAATGGTGGGCGTCAGGGCCTCTTTTCTTTGCTCGAGCCCCTGCTCTTGTTGGGCGGGGAAGCGCTCCAGATCGTTGGCGGTAAGGAGTTCAGCAATCAAAGAGTTAATCTCGGGATCTTGAGGCTCGGGCAGGAGGCCGTTATATTCCTGTGCTTTCAGGGCTATCCAGTATTTCTCCAGCCAGGTCTCAGGGGCATAAAAATGAGGTGCTTCACCATCGTCACCCTCTGATAGCCGCTTGTGACGGCCATGTTCGATAAAAAAGGTTTTTTCTTCTTTTGCCACCTCCCAGCGGCTGCGGCAGATAGCAATGGCCTCGTCGTGTTGCCTGGTAGTCAGGTAGGCAGTGGCCAGCGTATCGTGGATTCGGTCATCTTCGGGGTAGGTTGAGATGAGATCGCTGGCATAACTGATTGCCTCTTGGTAATTGTTGGCGGCCAGAAGATCAAACCCTTTTACCACGTATTCAGGAGGGCCCTCTTCTTCAGGTTCCGGTTCCTGAAACTCCACACTGCCGCGCAAGAGATCTTTGATCTTTTCATGTTTGCGCAAGCAGCATTTCTTGTATTTCTTTCCAGAGCCACACGGGCAGGGCTCATTGCGACCAATTTTGCGTTCGGCTGCTTCACCCAGCAAACTTGCTTGCTGATGTTGTTGGACAAAAGAATCGCTGAGGGCGACCAACTGTTCAGGTTGCATACCCACTTTTTGGGCAATCTCCTCAGGGTTTCCACCCTCCATAACTTCACGGATAGCATCCATTATCTCTTTGTCGGATTTCTCTTGGTTTTCGGTATCGGTCATGCCACATCTCCCAAAATCTGTAAATATGTAAAATGGTTGCGCCTGTTTCGTAGTGTCGGCTTCGAAGGACGCAGAGCAACAACAAAAATCCCCCTCGCTCCCCCTTTAAGAAAGGGGGATGAGATTGATGCGGTTTCATAAAGTCCCCCCTTTTATAAAGGGGGGATTTAGGGGGGATTTTGTTGGGAAGGCGTAAAAGTATCGCAAGGACCGGGAAAAGTCAACGAGTTAGCGAAATAATGCACAATTAAAGGTGGCAAACGGGTAAGACCATGCTTATACTATAAACAATACAATTACGGTGTATAATGAAGACTGCAGAGAAAGGAAGTTTGTATGAGTGTGGAAAAACCGAGGAATCCAGTTATCGTCCATTTCTGTGAAGCGTTGATGAGGAAAAAAGGACTTGAGTTGACTGATGACAAAAAAGAGATAGAGCTGGACAGGATGTATAGTCTTTATGAAAGCATGCTGGGCCGCAGGATGGTTGAGACCCTCCCAGAAGATAGAAAAGCCAAGTATCTGGAAATAATTCGAGACTTGGGGCAGCTGGACATGGATAAGATTGGGGAGATTTTCGGCGAGGGGATATCTGACCCCGCGACCATCATGAAAGAAACGCTCGAGGAGTTTTCTGACATTTATCTTGAGAATCGCTAAGAGAGGGAAAGCGGTTCGACAACAGAAAAACAAGGAGTTTAATCAATGACAACAAAGGAGCGGCCCACGTGCCCACACTGTGGAGAAGCGATGCTCAAATGGCAGCCGCCGGCGGAAAATACCTGGAATGAACCGTATCACTACGTCTGTTTCAATGATGAATGTAGCTATTATACTGATGGCTGGGACCACATGGAGAAGACTCGAGAATCAAAGACCTCCTATCGGTGTCGGTTGAATCCGAGGAATAATATCTGCGATCCTATTCCGGTGTGGACCAAACATGATTTGAAAGATGGGATTGTTGAATAAATACAGGGCATAAGGCCTAAGGCGCAAGGCACAAGGTGCAAGGCCTGATTCAGCTGGCAGGATGCAGCGGGCAGCAGGCAGCGAGATTGATAGAAAAAATTTTGTGTAATTGACGCTATGCGCTCTGCGCTTAGCACTATGCGACGAGGCAATGGGAATTATCTTCTTCCCATTGCTCTTTTTTTTGTCTTCAGTACACTCTTCTTTGGCTTCATGGTTTGCTTGCCGAAGATGGCAAATTGTAACCACTTGAAGGCAAATTTGAGCAAATCGGTCTCGTCGTTTCGAATACGAGAAACGGTTTTCTTGTCGATTTGGAATAGATTCAACAGCCTGCTTTCGAAGACAAACTTCCTGAACATATCCAGGTTATAGCAGGCCATGAAGTACATCTTGAGCTTTTCATCAGTTATGGGCGGCGGGGTGTTGTTTTCTTTACTGGACTGATTTATCTCCATCCAGAGACCGTTCATCTCGTTGTAGAGTTCGAGCCCCTGGTCTTCCAGCCACTCCGTATCCGTCCACTCTTTTTCCTCCTGGAATCCAAGACAGTGTGGCTCTTTTACCAAAAAGTGTTGTTCCTTCACTATGCCGCCGACGTATTTGGCGGCTCGCGCTACAGGGTAAAGACGGCAGGCATTGGGTCGATCCTCGTAAACAGTGCACCCCTCGGACTGTAGAAAAGGACAAGTCCTCCTAGAGTCGTTTCTCATCTTGAGCATCAGCATCGGCAAGCCGCAATTGTGTCTCACCTCGTCGGTAGTGTATTGATCCAAGAAATCACTGGAGGAGGCCCCCAAGCTGTTCTTGAGACGCAACACATCGTATGGGGTAAGGGCCAGATCGAGATCGGAGCAGCATTTGGTGAAGCAGGGAACACCGGGGTGGCAAGCAAAAGAGAATTTGCCGTCCTTAATAGGTTCCATCCTGCTTTTTTCGAGGTCTTTCCTGTCCAAGATGTTGTCAGCCATATAACTTCCTCAAAAATAATTGTCGGGTGAACTCCTCTGGAGGCGGAAACCACCCGACCTACATCCTTTGCTCGCAAAGGAGGTTTCAGGTTTCAGTGTTCAGGTTTCAGCAGAGACGGAAGTTTCAAATGTGATCATTCAAGCGCAGCGTTTTCTCTATTCCTCCCTGACACCTGACACCCGACACCTCAAAATTGACACCTGCATCCTCAATCGCAAGGTGGAAAGATAATTAGAGCCCCCTCAGGGGACAGTGCAAAGCCGGGTTCTTTGGGTCCGGATTCTTTACTCTCCTACTTCCCTTTCAGCCACAGTTTTCAGCCAGGTGAAGGCAAATTGCATGAGGACAAGATCGTCGGTTTCCAATGTATCCTGATCAACTGAAGACTGGTCTACCATTTCGTAGAGTTTTTCCTTGAAAACCTGTTCTCTGAAACGGTCGAGATCGTAGCAAGCAAGATAGAAGATATCGGCAGCGCCAGGATATTCTTTTCTCCACCTGGTCAGCTTTTCGTCCTCAGTGAGTTCTGCAAACAGCTGATTCCACTCGTTATATGGTGGAAGACCCTGATCCTCAAACCAATCTCGTAAATGCCAGACCGTGTCGTCCTTGAGGCCCAGACAACGAGTGGAATCCACAAGGGGTTTGAATTCCGTACCTGCTTCATTGGCGTCCATAGGGTACATCCGGCAAGACCAGGGACGCTGCTCACGTATCCCACAACCCTTCTCTCCAACGAAGTAGCACTTTTTTTCGTTTTCTTCGTCCATTTTGAATTGGACGGCCGGGAGGGAGGTTTCCGGTGCTAACAATGTTTTGGTGTATTTCTCCAGGAACTCAGTGCTGGAGATTCCAAGACCATTCTTCATCTGGATAATGTCGTAAGGTGTGAGCAGAATGTTCACATCCTGGCAGCACTGGGTAAAACAATCAATTCCGGGATGACAATTAAAGTGAAAAGTATCCTCCAGACCAAGGACCTTGGTGGTATCGTTCATCTGCCATTCTCACTTCGTTGGGATAGAGTTCAGATCAGAGTAAATTATTCAACATCGAAAACCTGGTCCTTAGGGCCAGGTCAGGGTTCAATGGCTTTGCCGGTACAAGTGAGAGCTCTTTTGGAGTACTGGAGTATTGGAGTGTTGGGGTGTTAGCAAAAATGAAAACCCGAATTTAATATGACTTGGTCTTTTCATTACTCCATTACTCCACCACTCCGGCAGACTGCCGCAAAAGGGAAAGAGTATGGAAGCCACCTCAGGGGGCCTCTCAAAGCCGGGTTCTTTGGGTCCGGATTCTTTACTTACCTTTCACTTTGGGGGGCTCTTTCTTTTGCCCAGCATCGCCTTGAAGTTGCGGAGCCTGGGACTGGTGCGGATGTACTTATCCACCAGATTCAAGGTAGCCTGATCCTCGCAGAGAATATCTCTACATCGACAGCGTTTATTACACTTGTCGCAAAAATAACTCTCATCAAGTTGGTTGCCGCATGAACACTGGGGTTCCATGACCAGTTCGCCATCTTCGAGGTAAGCGTAGTAGGCGCCAAGCTCTACAGCTCCCTCGTCCTTTGGAATTTCACTCATCGCCTCTTCTCCTGAGGTGTGCTTCGCGACCAAGAGGTAGTATAAGATCTTAAGCTCTAACTGCTATGGTCAAAGGGGAATTACTAGCTTGAGATAAAAATAACAAACTATTATAACCCGGCCAATACAAAAGGACCAGTGGTTTGTGATGACGCAAAGCGCATAGCGCCAAGCGCATAGCGAAAGGAATTTTCCTCTCGGGCGCTCTGCGCTCTGCGCTTAGCGCTTTGCGATTTGACAATCTCCGTATCCCCCAGCCCGTCGCACTCGGAGATAGCAATAGGAGCAGTTAAAAGTCTCGCTGATGGCGAATAACTTCGTATGCTGCATTGATCAGAGTCATCTTCTCTGTATGTCGCCGTTGACTAACCTGGTCTAGGTGGGCAAGGTGGTCTGGATGATATTTTTTTGCCAGTCGTCGATACGCGGTCCTGATTTCCTCGTCAGAGACTTTAGGGTACAGTCCCAACAGAGCATAGCAACAGGCCGGATCCAGTTGGGGTGAGGTGGTTCCATATCGGGACTTGATAGCCTGCCATTGAGCTGGAGTAAGGTTCAAGGCCTCAGCAATCCGTTGCAAAAGGCTGAGCTGACGTTCTCGCAGGGGTCCCTCGATGAGTAAGCAGAGTGTGGCGAGGATTTCAAGCAAACGGTTTCGCATATATACATCTGAGTGGTTCTTGAAGGTCTTTGCCATGGCATCAATGTCCAGGTCCACTGCGAGGAGCCGCCGGAGAAGCTCTTCTGCAATATGTTCGTCTTCAGCGTCGAATTCAAAGAGTCTGGAAATGAAACGTACTGTCTCCCTGGTATCTTCAGAAGGGGGCGCAGTGTCGGCTTTCATAAAAAGAGTTGTGAAACCAAGAAGGTTCGCTATGAGTAGGTGGCCTTCTTGGGCCTGAAGTTTAGGCGTCAGCTTATGGCCAGCCATATAGCCGAGCACGGCACCAATGGGGCCTCCGACGAAATACCCCAAGCCTGCACCCACCGCCTTCGACCAGCCTCTCATCTCGTCTCCGAATCGTAACAACTGTTCAGTGAAATTTCCTTGACACTATGTCACGTCGATGTTAGCTTGCGCAAGAAAATTTGAACCCTTTGAAATCAAAGGGGATTTTAGCAGGATGTAACCTCTGGTTCAAGCAAGGAACTCATGAGGACAAATGCAGTACTCGTTACGGCTGCATGCTCGGAACTCTTACGGAGGATCCGTGTCTTAATGTAAGAGGGGGAGGACACTATCCTATGAAAACCATGATGTTTGTGCTCGTATCAGCAGCGTGGGCCGCTCCTGCCGCTGGTAGTCCCCGCGGTGGTATCCTGGACATGATACTAGGCGCCGGCGCAGTAGTGAAACTGGTGCTGATTATACTTGTTCTTCTTTCAGTCGCCTGCTGGGCGATTATCTTTCTGAAGCACAGAGTTTTGCAAAGAGCAAGCAAAGAAAGCTCACGCTTTCTCCACCTATTTTGGAACAGTAAAAATCTTGCAACTGTCTATCGAGAATCCAAGAAAATGGAGGATAGTCACTTGGCCGAGATTTTCCGAGTAGGCTATATGGAACTCGGTAGGCTCACCAAATCCAGCGATCGTGAGAAGGCGGAAAATCCCAATGATTTGGAAATGCAAATGATCTGGATCGACAATATGGAGAGGGCTTTACGCAGCGCTGTCAACGGCGAGGTACAGCGACTGGAGAAAGCCCTCACCCTGTTGGCCACCACGGGTAATTCCGCGCCATTTATTGGGCTCTTCGGCACGGTGTGGGGTATAATGGTTGCGTTTCAGGGTATCGGACTCAAGGGGTCTGCAACGTTGGCTGTTGTGGCTCCAGGTATCTCTGAAGCGCTCATAGCGACCGCTGCTGGTTTGGCTGCAGCCATTCCGGCTGTAATTGCTTATAACCATTTTACGAATAAGGTGCGAAACCTAGAAACGGAAATGATCAACTTCGCCAATGATTTCTTGAACATTGTGAAAAGAGACTTGGCGAGACGAGCCGGTTAGACTTCGTCCAGCGGGCAGGTGGCAGCAGGCAGCGGACATGGAGTCGCCACATAGCCGCGACTAAATTCGAAATCCTAAATCCGAAGCACGAAACAAATCCGAAATACAAATGTTCAAATGTCCCAAACAGTTTAGTACACAGGAGATGTTGCTAAAAACGAGGTTTTGATCATTTGAATTTTGAGAATTTGAAAATTGTTTCGAAACTGGGGCCCCGCCCGTAGGGTGGGGAGTCCGTAGGACCAATTTCGATATTCGAATTTCGGATTTATTCTACACTAAGGGCTCTGTGCTTCATGAATAATCAGTAACTTACATTTAAGGACATACGATGGAATTACACCGGGGAAGCCGCAGGCTATTGTCTGAAATAAACGTAACACCTTTTGTTGATGTTATGTTGGTGCTTCTCATTATTTTCATGGTGACGGCGCCAATGATGATGCAAGGTGTGGATGTCAATTTGCCACGGACCAAAACGCAGCCGATTGCCTCCGAAGAAGAGCGACTGGTGATCTCATTAACGGCAAAACGTGACATCTATATGAACGAGTACAAGATTTCCCTGGATTCACTGCAGAGGAAACTGCAAACCATTTTCCAGAACCGGCCGGATAAAGCTGTGTTTCTTCGTGCGGACCAGAAATTGCCCTACGGATTCGTCATGGAAGTGATGTCTGCTATTCGTCAAAGTGGGGTCAAAAGAATGGGAATGGTTACTGAGCCATTACAAGAAATACCATGATTGACGACACAGGAAAAAGTCCATCTGCGGTGTTGCACTTCATCTTTAGTCATTGCGGCGTACCGTCAAGTACGCCTCATTCCTAAAGTTGATTCGCGCTCGCTGCGCTCCGCTCAGTCCCGCACCGCAAGCGGCATCTACGACAAGCGGGTTCCCAGTTGCGTGCGCCTTGCATCTGAAGCTTTTTACTGCGCCGTCTCTAAGTCTTGATTCTTGGTGAATCAATCATGTTAGCAGACTCAGTGTATCGAACCAGAATAAGGACACATGCAGATAGGAAACTTATGTCTTTGATGTTGGTATGTTCTTTGTTCTTACACGGCGTCGTGGTGATGATCGCCACAGTCAAGTGGGGACTAAGCTTCGGGAAACCGCGCTTGGCTCCTGTATACTCGGTGGAGTTGGTGACCTTGCCTGCTTTAAGTAAAAAGAAATATCCTGCGTTCAGTACCGGCCGGAGGACAAGGACGGTGGCGCCACCGAAAGCAATCGCAATCCCGCGCTTTCGAACGAAAGAGCAAGCCTTAACCCTAAAGAAAAAAGACCGATCCTCAGCACCGAACCACAAGGCAGAGGAGGTTAAGCTTGCCAAAGAAGTCTTGACCAAAATTGAGCGACGTCCATCCCCACAAACAACGGTATCGAAAAAGCCAGCAGCTGCGCCACCTCAATCTGCTCCAAGCAAGCAGACGGTGTCTTTGGTGAACATAGGCGGTATGAAGGGTGGTGAACTCAGCCAGGCTTTGATGCTCTACCGGGCGCTGGTCAATGAGAAAATAGAAAGCAATTGGGTGCTTCCTGAGCGGCTCAGTCAACAACAAAAAGACCTCGAGGCAGTAGTGGTGGTTCGAGCTCGTAGGGACGGCACCGTATTTGATATTAATTTTGAAAAAAAGTCAGGGAATTCTTACTTCGACGACTCGGTGCTTAAGGCTATCCTTAAGTCAAAACCTTTTCCTCCGTTTCCTGATATCTACAGCCCTCAAGAGGAAGAGATCGTCATTCGCTTCGCACCTGAAAACGTGAGATCCTAGTGCTATGAACCGCTCCTACTTTCGGAACCTCAGTGCCTATTTCCTCTGTTTGTTGATCTTTCTTCTGGCTCTCTTTCAGGCGCCACCTGCTGCAAGCAGGATTTACATTGATATTAGCTCCCCCCTGCAAAAGAAGATCCCTATTGCCATTCCAAGTTTTCGTTTCGAGGGTGGCGATGGCACCAACCAGTCGCTGGGGAAAAATCTGGCAGATATACTGAACGATGCCTTGTCTTTCAGCGGTCTGTTCCAAGGATTGGATCCGGCGGTATTTCTTCAGGATCCTGAAGAAATGGGGGTCAAGAAGGAGGAGATAAAGTTTTCCGAATGGAGATTTCTCGGTGCCGATCTATTGGTGCGAGGCAGTTACCAGATTCAGGGTGAGAAATTGGGGTTGGTGATTCGTCTTTTTGATGTGATTCACCAGAAACTATTGTTGAAGAAGATTTATGCCAGTCATTTGAGTGATGCACGGCAAACCATTCTCACCTTTGCAGACGAGATGATGTTGCACTTAACTGGAGAGCTCGGGATTTTTCATACCCAGATTGCTTTTGTGGGAAATGCTACCGGCAAGAAAGAAATATATCTTGCTGACTTTGATGGTACCAATATTCGCCAAGTGACTCGTGACCACGATATGAACCTCGCACCGGCCTGGGCACCGGACGGCAAGAAAATCTCCTATGTTGGTTATAAGCGAGGAAATCCGGATCTTTACACTATGGATCTCATCACGAAACTTGGGGAGCCCATCAGTATGCGCCCGGGGCTGAACATAGCGCCCACCTACTCCCCCAATGGGGGCACCTTGGCTGCCACCTTGAGCTTTACTGGCAACCCCGAGCTCTACCTGTTGGATGTCAGGGGTGAGATACTGAAGCAACTGACTATTAGCTGGGCTATAGATGTTTCTCCTGCATGGTCTCCAGATGGCCGAAAGCTGGCCTATGTCTCCAACCGGGCTGGTAAACCGCAGATCTACGTTTTGGATCTTGCCACGAAGCGTAGTGAGCGCTTGACTTTTGAGGGCGATTATAATACTTCACCTGCCTGGTCTCCCCGTGGCGATCGAATACTTTATACTGGCTTGCATGCTGGTAGGTTTGATATCTTTGCGATAAACCCAGATGGTAATGATTTGCGCCAGCTTACAGGGGGTGAGGGGAACAATGAAAATCCGTGTTGGTCTCCAGATGGAAGGCTGATTCTTTTTCAATCAGACCGCCGCGGTAGCCCAACCCTCTGGGTGATGCAGG
>JASFGC010000123.1:0-9432 GCA_050123975.1 Syntrophobacterales bacterium
TATCGGCCAGATCCTTTTAAGTGGTGGTTCTTCACGGTTACCGGGACTGGATGCTCTGTTCAATAAAGACACAAATATCCCGGTGGCCTACTTCAATCCTTTAGCCAAGATTGATTTCGATACCAAAGTGTTTGATCAGCAGTATGTAGACTATATTGCACCGCAAGTTGCTGTTGCCGTGGGTCTCGCTCTGCGGCGGGTGGGAGACAGATGATTAGAATCAACCTATTGCCAATTGGCAAACGTCCTGTAGAGGAAAAGATCCGCAGGGAGATAACTGGATTTTTTCTCCTGATATTCTGTTCTCTGGCCGTAATGGTTTATTTTCACATTGACCATACCCGCACGATCAAGCAGATCACTTCGGAAAAAAAGACTGTGGATAGTGAGATTCGCCGGTACCAAGATAGACAAAGACAGCTCCAAGAGCTTCAAGAAAAGCACAAGTTGCTGGAACAGAAGCTCGGTGTTATTGAGCAACTCAAAAGAAATCGTGATCTTCAAGTGAGAGTTCTGGATCAACTGGCAATCTTGGTGCCCACAGACAAAATGTGGATCAAGACTCTTACTCAGAAGGGCAACACCCTGACTCTCACTGGCGTAGCCCGTGGCAACGAAGTCATCGCCCAGTTCATGGAGGCTTTGCAGAAATCGCCTTACATTGATGCCAACGGTGTGGTGCTCAAACAATCACGTCAGGTGAAGATCCAAGGATACAAGCTGAAAAATTTCAATCTGAGCGCTCGAGTTGTTGTCCCCGCTCCTAAGAAAGAAGGACCACAACAAAAGAAAGGAAAACAGAAGGCGAAGTCCCCCTCAGGAGGGGCCGCCTGATTGTAGTTTCCCAGCCTAAATGAGGGAAGGAAGCCCATGGCTTTGGATGTGAAAAAAGGCTTAGGTGGAGTTAAATTACCAGTTATTCCTTGGGCCAAACTGAGCAAATTGAGCAGAGCCCAAAAGCTTCTCATTTCAGTGGCCATTTTGGGAGCCCTCTGGGGATGTTTCATCTGGTTTCTTTACATACCCCAAACGGAGCAAATAACCAAACTAAGGGGAGATCTCGACTCCGCCAAAACCAAGTTAGCCAGGCTCAAGAACGTTGAGAAGAACTTGCGAGCCTTTAAGAAGAAATACAAGGATACGGAGATGAAATTCAAACAGGCGCTCAAACTTCTCCCAGATAAGGAAGAAATACCCACTCTGTTGAGCAGCTTGGAGAATCTCGGCGCCCAATCCGGCTTAGAATTTTTGTTGTTTCAGCCCCAGAAAGAGGTGAACCGGAATTTCTACGCTGAGATCCCACTCAAGATAGAAGTCACGGGACCATTCCACAACGTGGGCACCTTTTTTGACAAAGTGAGTAGACTGAGTCGAATCGTCAATATAGGCAACGTCAAGATGACGCAAGCGAAAGCCGCTAAAACCAAAAGCGATACAGTCATTCTCAAGACAAGCTGTACTGCCACAACGTATAAGTTTATCGAACCGAAAGAGCCGCAGAAAGGCAAGAAGCGCAGGAGAAAAGGCGGAAGAAGAAGATAGATCTGCCAGGTTGGAACGATAGAACTCATACCCAGACTTTTTGTCTCTGGGCCTAGAGTTACGGGAAAATCCAGGCAGAAGACAACTTTTTTGAGGGGCTTCCCGTGGAAGGAGGAGTGGAATGAGGCATATTCGACGCTGCCTTAAAGGAAAATTGGTCTTACAGATAGGTCTCATGGCCTTGATTTTCTATGCTTTTGGCTGTGCCAGCCAACCTTCTGCTCCACCAACCTCTCAGGCCGATGCTGGAGACCGTGTGTCCACAGAGACACAGCAACTCCTAGATATTCAAGTGGTGGATCAGGACGATATCATGGGCATCTACCTGGTTGGCTCGAATTCGATGACCTACACAGCCTTCAAGGCGATTGATCCCTTGCGGCTGGTCTTGGATCTGCCCAACACGGAGACTGAGATAGAATCTTCGCCCCTTGCCGTGGAAAATGAAATCATTGGTAAGATAGAAACCATGATGCTTGCTCAGGAACCCCAGCCCATGACTCGCGTCGAAATCGGGCTGAACCAAGAAACTCCGTACGAAATAGTTCAGGAAAAGAATCAGATCGTGGTGCAGTTTCAGCAAACGGCTGCGGTCGTCGAAACAGAACCGACACCTGAGGCAGCAGGGGTATTCTTCCAAACCGAGACCACACCAGAGATGGGAGCGGCAGCCACCGCCGCAGCATCCGGAGAGAAATCACGGCCGGCCGGAAAAATTACAGCCATTCAACCAATAACCTATGGTGAAGAGCTCAAGGTATATATAATTGGCGATGGTAGTATTACCAAATACAATGTTTTTACCCTGACTGATCCAGCCCGAGTAGTGTTGGATCTCATGGGAGTGGAATTGGCTGCAGGCAAAGCAAATGTTCCCCCCTCCGATCCTCTGGTCAAAGGGATCAGAATGGGAACTCACCCCAACAAAGTGAGGATAGTTTTTGATTTGATTCCAGCAGCGGGACTCCCATACCACCTTACCTCAGTGGGAGATCGACTCGTTGTCACCTTTGAACCAGGCGATGGCTTTCCTGCCACTCCTCCGATCGTAGTGGAACAGGTTGCCGCACCTGCCGAGCCTGCTGTACCACCCAAGCGAGTCGCACCACCGGCTGAGGCAGCCCGGATACTATCCATTGATTTCACCCTCTTGCAATCGAACAAATCTCGTCTGACCGTCGCTGCTAACCGTCCTCTTGAACCGGAGGTCCAGATCACGGGAGCAAACAGCATGTCCATGGTCTTTACCAATGCTAAACTCCCCAAGCATCTGGAGCGGCACATCGACACAGGACAGTTTGCCAGTGCCGTTAATGTGATTTTCCCCCGTCCAATGCAGGGAGTTCCAGGTACGGTGGAATTTTATATTGAAATGCGTGAAATGGTCCCTTACCACATAGCGACTGAGGGGAATGCGGTCTATTTGGACTTCGATAGATCTACGTTGCCACCGGTTGAGCCCATCAAGCTGGGTAGGCCTGCTGCGGTGGTTGAGGAGCGAGGTCCGGAAATCCCGGCTCCAGCGCCGGAAGAAGTTGCACCACCTCCTGCCCCCGAGCCAATGGTTGGCCCCGCTCCACCCACGGCTGTTGAAGTTGGAGAGGGGATGGAACCAGCCGCAGCAGAAGAGATGGCCGTGGCAGAGAAGGTGCCGGTGATAGAGGCAGCGGGTCCCAGGGTCTCACCTGAAGGACCAAAAGTCTATACTGGCCAAAAGATTTCCCTTGACCTGCAAGAGGTCGATATTCGCAATGTGCTCCGACTTTTGGCTGACGTCACCGGTAAGAACATCGTTGTGGAGCCTGGTGTTTCAGGCAAAGTCACGCTCAAGGTGGACAATGTACCCTGGGATCAAGTCCTGGAGTTGATTCTGAAGATCAACGAGTTGGACCATGTAATGGAAGGAAATGTCCTACGCATTGCCACAGCTGCCAAACTCAAAGCGGAATTTGAGCGTCAGAGAGAGGCGGTCGAAGCCCAGAAGGAACTCATGGCTGCAGCGAGAGATCTGGGAGAAATTTCCACCGAATACCTTCAGGTCAACTATGCTGACGTCGGAGATATTAGCGCCCAAATCGACAATATCAAAAGTGAGAAAGGCACCATATCTGTGGATAATCGGACTAATTTGATTATCTACAGCGATTTTCCCAAACGGATAGAGACCGCCAAAGAAATCCTTGCCAGGCTGGACAAGGCCACCAAACAGGTGATGATAGAGTCCCGTATTGTCTCAGCCAACACCAACTTCACCCGTAACTTGGGTGTCAGCTGGAACGCTTCCTATACTAATAATAGTCTTAATAACAGACTGAGCTCAGCGGATAATTCCAATACCCTTGATTTTTCCGTACTGGCGCCAACGGCGGCGGTCGGTACGTTCGGTCTCAATCTTGCGCGAAATTTAGGGGTCAACAATTTGTTCGAGCTAGACATGACACTGGACGCCCTGGAGCAGGCCGGCGAGGGCAGAGTGATCTCCAGTCCCAGAATTTTCACTTTGGACCACGTCCAAGCCATGATCCAACAGGGTGATCAGATCCCCTATCCTCAGAGGACCGAAGAGGGCACAATTAGTACGGCTTTCGCGCCGGCTACTCTGTCTTTGACCGTGACCCCCCACATAACCCCGGACGGCAAAGTCCGTTTGGAGGTGCTTGCCAAGAAAGACGAAGCTGACTTCAGCAGGACCGTCCAGGATGTACCTGCCATCCGCACCCAGGAGGCTCAAACCGAGCTCCTGGTCAATGACGGTGATACCATTGTCATCGGTGGCATAGTTATTCAGGACTACTCGTGGTCAGAAGAGCGTGTCCCATTTCTGTGGCGAATACCAATTTTGGGCTGGCTTTTCAAGAATCGCCAGGTCAACGATGAGAAAACCGAACTCCTGATCTTCTTGAGCCCATCCATAGTGGTTGATCAGCAACTGTCGCGAAAATAAGCCAGGTCTTACGAACGAAAAACCCCGACGCTTTTCGCGTCGGGGTTTTTTTCTGTCCCATAATTAGTCATCCCGGCCAAGTCCGCCTAAGGCGGACGCGAGCCGGGATCCAGATCAAATCCGCAATCGACAATCCGCAATCTAATACAGCCCTTATTGCAACCTCTTCAGGTAACGCGCGGCCTCCATCGCTCTCTCCGAGCCCGGCTCCAACTTTATTACTTGACCGAAGCTCCATTTGGCTCTGTTCCTCTCACCGCTTCGATAAAGCAACTTCCCCAAGTTCAGGTAAGCGTCCGCATATTGTGGAAAAAACTTCACCGCCTGCTCATAGCTAAACCTGGCCTTATCGTATTGCCCCAAGCCCTCGTATGCCTTCCCCAAATTGTTGTAAGCTATCGCATAGTCAGGGACCAGTCGTACGGCCTCTTCCAGATGCAGCTTTGCCTTGCCGTATTCTTTGAGACGCAGATAGGCAAGCCCCAGGTTATTGTGGGCAGTTTGGGGGGTCATGTAGAGCTCATTGTCCAGAGCCTTGTGGTAATATTTAATGGCTTCCTCCACCTCGCCACGGCCAAAATAAATAAAGCCAAGGTAGTTGTATGCGTCTGAGTAGTCCGGTTTCAACCTGATAGCTTCCTTGAGATGATATTCCGTTTTATCAAGCATCCCTTTCATGTCGTAGGCATAGGCCAAGTCGTAGTGGAGGTAGGGGTCATCAGGATAAAGCTTGAGAGCTTCGAGAAACTGCTCCAAAGCTCTACTGGATTGGTTTGCCCCAAGGTATCTCTCCCCGCGGTCACGATAGATTCTTGCCTCCCTTTCCCTGAATGCCTTGTCAGTGGCACAACCCGTGAGAAACAGTGCTAAAGCTACTATCACTCCTAACGCTCGACATTTATTATGCGCTCTCAATCTCTCAGTCCCCCTGTGCAGTCAGCTTTCAGCTACCAGGTGTCAGCTTCCACTCTGATCGCTGACCGCTGATAGCTTGTTTGTTCGTGAGTCTAATGGGGGCGATACATTTTGTCAATTGCGAAGCATAGCGCATAGCGCAAAGCGCAGAGCGTTAAGGGCTCAAGGCCCAAAGCAAAGACCTAGTAGTCAGTAACCAGTAGGTGAGAGGAGTGCTTCTTCGTTTATTATATTCTGACTTCTGACTTTTTTCGCTATGCGCTCTGCGCTTTGCGCTATGCTGGTTTTCAAAATTACATTTTTGTGTTATCTGTTATCATCCACTACACAAATGTCAGAAAGGAACTGGACCTTGAAGAAGATTGAAGAAATCACTTATCTCTATGAAATTGCCAAAAGCCTGAGCGGCACTTTAGATCTGAAGAAGTCTTTGTACGCGGTTTTGGAAATTATATCCAAATCGCTGGGCATGAGGAGAGGAACCATCACAATCTTAAATCCTCTGCGAGATGAAATACAAATTCAGATTGCACATGGACTCTCCAAAAGCGCCATGCAGCGCGGTAAGTATAAGCCCGGAGAGGGTATCACCGGAAGAGTTATCCAGCAGGGCAAACCCATGGTCGTACCGAAAATAAGTGAAGAGCCCTTATTTCTCAACCGCACTGCCTCTCGACGCCAAACTCAGGAAGAGGTCTCGTTTATCTGCGTGCCCATCAAGAAGGGACAACAGGTGGTCGGCGCCCTGAGTGTGGATCTCCCCTTTGACCCTGCCTTCGATCTCAATAAAGGGAAACGGCGCTTAACGGTCATTGCCACCATGCTGGCCCAGTGGGTCATAAACCTGGAAACACTACAACTGGAACGGGAGGCCCTACACGAGGAGAACCTGCGGCTGCAGCAGCAGCTTGCCAGTAAACACAGCATCACCAATATTGTCGGCAACAGTAACAAAATGCGGGAGGTCTTCCAGATGATCTCCCAGGTCTGCCGCAGCAACGCAACCGCTCTGATCAGGGGTGAAAGTGGTACCGGCAAGGAACTGGTAGCCAATGCCATTCACTATAACAGCCCCAGAGCCAAGCATGCCTTTGTCAAGGTAAACTGCGCCGCCCTTCCTGCCACCTTGATTGAGAGTGAACTTTTTGGCCACGAGCAGGGAGCCTTTACCGGCGCAATCAGGCAGAAAAGGGGTAAATTCGAGCTGGCAAACAAAGGGACTATCTTCCTTGATGAAATCGGATCTATCGGTCTCGATGTCCAGGCCAACCTGCTCAGGGTCCTACAGGAAAAAGAATTCGAGCGAGTTGGAGGTACTCAAACTATCAAATCGGATGTGAGAATAATCGCAGCAACCAGCAAGAACCTAGAGCTGGCGGTCGAAGATGAAACCTTCCGCGGTGATCTTTATTATCGTTTAAATGTCTTTCCCATTTACCTGCCTCCGCTGCGAGAGCGCAAGACCGACGTTTTGCTATTGGCCGACCATTTCTTGGAAAACTACGCCAAAGAAAACCGCAAGGACATCAGGCGCTTCTCCACCCCGGCCATTGACATGCTCATGCAGTACCACTGGCCTGGTAATGTGCGCGAACTGGAGAATTGTATAGAGCGTGCCGTTCTTTTGTGCGAGGGTGGAGTGATCCGCAGCTATCACCTCCCCCCAACCTTGCAGACCGGTGAGCAGTCAGACACTGTTCCAGCCCGCTCGCTGGATGAGGCCATAGCCGGTCTCGAAAGAGAGATGATCATTGATGCCTTGAAAAACACCCGCGGCAATATGGCCACAGCAGCAGAGCTGCTCCAGACTACAGTGCGGAAATTTACTTACAAGGCCAAGAAATACGGCGTGGACTATCGGCAATACCGGTAAAGAGATTTTAGATTTAAGATTTGAGATTGCAGATTGAAGAGAGGCGAAAGGCACAGGGCGCAAGGCACAAGGCCTTGGAGTTGGAGGTTGGAGGAGCGGCCCTGCGGGCCTTGAGGTTGGAGGTAATCTGAAGTAGTCGGTAGTCAGTAGCCAGTAGTCAGTAGAAAAGAGGTATTCGTTTTTTGATTTTTCATTCTGGATTCTGGGTTCTGACTTCTGACTCCTTGTTTTTAAATCCGCAATCCCACATCCCACATCTCACATCTCAAATTCGCAATTCGCAATTCGCAATTCGCAATTTCTTTTAAATACATTTCTGTTGTTTACCCCCTCAAGAAAATACAAAATTGTATTTTTTTACCCCCCATCCCCCTTCATTCCATTAATTTATAAATAACTATAATAACAAGGCTTTCTCGCATTAACGCTCTCTTGGCACACCTATTGCCTTATGCCCTGAGCGTTTCGGAAATGTGGAATGAAGCATAGAGCATAGGGCATAGAGTGACAGATTTTAGAGCTGCCCCGTGGTGTATGCCAAATATCTTAGATAGGAGGTAGCAGATGATGCGGAAGGTGTTGATGATTGTGTTTCTTGCTTTTCTTGTAACTGGACTTGTGGCTCCGTTTGCTCTGGCGGACGGGGACGGGCCAACCATAGCAACCAATGCCCAGGCAATTGAGAGCAGGTCCGTAGCCCTGGACACTGTCTGGGTTCTCATTGCTGCAATACTGGTTATGTTCATGCAGGCCGGCTTTGCCCTCTTGGAGGCCGGCTTCACCAGGTCAAAGAATGCAGTCAACATCTTGATGAAGAACCTGATGGATTTCAGCTTCGGCTCCATCACCTATTACATGGTGGGTTTTGCTTTGATGTTTGGTGCCGGCAATTTGTTCTTTGGCACCTCCGGGTTCTTTCTTCATGATAGCGGGACCACGTTTGCCTCTCTGGACTGGAGCACAGTGCCGCTGGAGTTAAAGTTCTTCTTCCAGTTGGTCTTTGCTGCCACTGCTGCCACCATCGTCTCAGGTGCCATGGCGGAGAGGACTAGGTTTGTTGCTTACATTTTCTACAGCATAGTAATAACCGCCGTTATCTATCCCATTGTGGGTCACTGGATCTGGGGCGGTGGTTGGTTGGCTGAACTTGGGATGTGGGATTTTGCCGGCTCTACTGTGGTCCATTCCACCGGTGGCTGGCTGGCTCTTACCGGGGCTGTGATGCTGGGGCCAAGGATTGGCAAGTATAACGGCGACAGTTCAGCAAATGTCATCCCGGGGCACAGCATGCCTCTGGCTGCTTTGGGTGTGTTTATTCTCTGGTTTGGCTGGTTCGGTTTCAACCCTGGCAGCACCATGGGTGCAGTCACTGACATCGCTCACATTGCCACCACCACAAATCTGGCCGCAGCAGCAGGTGCTATTGCTGCCATGCTAACCGCCTGGTGGATGTTTAAAAAGCCGGATGTGAGTATGGCCTTAAACGGTGCCATTGCAGGTCTTGTGGCCATAACCGCACCGTGTGCTTTCGTTTCGGTGGGAAGCGCCATCTGGATCGGGCTGGTGGGTGGAGTTCTGGTAGTACTGTCAGTGGTCTTTTTTGATCAGGTACTGAAAATCGACGACCCGGTAGGGGCCATTTCAGCCCACGCCGTCTGTGGCAGCTGGGGCACCTTTGCAGTTGGTCTCTTCGCCCAGGATGTGTTTGCCCCAGGAACTACTGGCAATGGTCTTTTCTTTGGCGGCGGCTGGAAACTTCTGGGTGTCCAGTCTCTTGGAATAATCGTCGTGTTCGGCTGGTGCATGGTCACAGGATTCGCCCTCTTTTATGTGATCAAGCACCTTGTGGGGTTGCGGGTGAGCAGAGAAGAAGAACTTCGCGGTCTTGACATAGACGAGCACGGTATGGAGGCGTACGCCGGATTCCAAGTTTTTACCACTCAGTAAGAAAGGCTTGAAATGAGGGAATTGAAATTGCGAAATGCGAATTGCGAATTTGGGAACCCGCCCGAAGGGTGGGAGTCCGCAGGACAGTTTGAAAGACAGAACATAGGAGGCTGGAGGCAGAAGGTCGGTCTGAATATTGGGTTATTCTCCTGACTCCTGGCTCCTGAATTCTGACTCCTTATGTTTACCCTGAACTTCATAGAGGAGGTAG
>JASFGC010000124.1:0-9431 GCA_050123975.1 Syntrophobacterales bacterium
CAACAATTTTTTTACTCTATGCTCTATGCGCTATGCGCTATGCTCTATGCGCTCTGCGCTCTGCGTAATTTCTCCGCCACAACCTCCGGCAACGGTCTCGCCTTCCAGGTATGGTCTATGGCTACGATTGTAGCAGTGCCCTCCGCTAGCAGCCCGGTTTCAGGCGGTCGGTAAAAGCGAAACTGGAAGACTATGGCCTTCTCCTTCAGTTCTTTGACTGAGGTCTCCATCTCGAGAAGTTCACCATAACGTGCCGGAATCAAGAAGCGGCAATCGGCGGCCACTATGGGTAAGCCAAATTTCTCTTCCCGGTTGCGAAAAGTATTTTCAGGAGCCAGGCCGAGGTTGCGCAGGAACTCCTCTATGCCTCGATGGCAGTAACGAAAATAGCTGACAAAATACACAATGCCATACGGATCAGTATCACCAAAACGAACACGCACCTGGGTCCTGTGGCTCAGCATGCTCAACCTCCTCTCGAATGCGGAATGCGGAATGCGGATTGGGGAATTCTCATATAGTTATTGAACTTCGTTTTTATATTTTCAATCCGAAACTGGGAACCCGCCCGAAGGGTGGGAGTCCGCAGGACAAATCCGAAATCGCCATTCCGAAATGTGATGGCTGCCAGCTGTTTCCCCCACGGATGGTGGCACACTGAGAAGATATTTGTCAAGAAACTATATATCCTGTGGGAGCGGCTTTCCAGCCGCGAACAACCAAGCATTTATACCCTCTCCCTTCTCCCAGTGAACCAATGGGAGAGGTTTGAAAATAACTCTGTTTAGAGAAAAAAATCACGAGCTCTTTTTTGGCTTGACAAAATATGGCTTCAATATATGATTAGAAACAAATTCAGTTGCTTAATACTATTTTCTTCATGTTTTCTACATTTTCAAGCTTCTCAATCCTTCGCAGAAGCGTACCTGTAAAACCAGAATAGCAAAGAGAGCTAGTTCGAGTTGAGAACTCGCATTCTATATTTCTAGCTGTACCTGTGGTTCTCGTTCCAGCGGAATCAGCTAACACGACCAGATCCAAAGACAATTCCGAGAGTAACTTGTAGCTTCAGAGCATCGACGCTCTGCGAGCCTACAGTTTCTATACCTGGCAAGCAGGCCAGCACATTTTTCCACCACATTAGCCGAATACGAAACGATCGTACCTGATCGAAAGGGTAGAGTATCTGTCTTCTCTGAGCCCAATGGCTCATACCAGCCAATGGTCTCAGAGGGGGCATAGTCGTATTCTGCATTCTGTCACTTGTGCCGTTATTCGAACATTGTAAAGGGGGTGATAACAGACCAGTCATTACCACCGGGATTGGTGGTGAAAACGACTTGCCGGCTGGTAGAGCAGACGAACTAGGAAGGATCAAACAACCGTGAAGCCCCGTGAGAGTCAGACCGCCGGGACGGAGGTTCTAACTACAAGCTCTAACCAGATCGCAGCGAGAAAGGAGGTGGTGAATTACAGCGATGAGGGATTATCAGACTAACCTCTAACGCCAACAAGGAGTTTACAGCAAGTCTGGAGATAATACTGCTGAATCGGAGGTTAAAACATGGCAGAAAAAAGAGACATTGAAATAAACAGCAGGGCCGACACCATTGGTCTGATGGATATGGATGTAAGGCCCTACCCGGTCACTCCGCCGCCTCCCTACGAGGATGTAAAGCCGGTATACGAAAAACGGAAGGCGCTGGAATTCTGTGAGTGGGCCGAGTCTAACCTCAAATTCGAGAGAAGATACGAAAAAGACGAGTCCCTAAATGCATACAAAGTCCTGGATATAGGGCTCTGGCGGCTTGGCCACAAGTTCTGCGCCTCACTGTTCGGTGAAGCCGGGGCCGAGGTTGTGGCTATCGAACCGCCCTCCGGAGACCCTATGAGGCAACTGACGCCTTTTGGCCGGGAAGAGTACATGTTGGAGAATCAGGAAACCGGCGAAAAGTGCGGTATGGAGTTCGTCGCTGAGACGGTGAACAAACACTGCGTCACCTTGGATGTCGAGACCCCGGAAGGCCAGGAAATTTTCAAGCAAATGGCCAAGAACGTCGACGTTTTGATCGACGGTATGCCCCCGGGCTACATGGATAATCTGGGCATCGGCTACCGGCAGCTCAAGGAAGACAACCCCAAGATGGTCTACGTCTGGGTCGGCATGCTCGGCCAGTGGGGCCCCTGGAAGGACAAACAGTCCAAGTTCGGCCAGTGGGAGCTGGAGCCCTTTGCCAGTTGTGCCAACTCCTGGGTCCACAACACCGGTTTGGCCCAGGACCTGCTTCCCAGAGGCAAGGGCGGCGACCCGACCCGCTCGGGTATCTGGCTGGCCGACTATGTGGCCGGGGGACAGGGGTTCCTCAACGCCCTGGCAGCCCTTTACTGGCGGGATCAATGGAATCAAACCGGCCAGATGATCGAGGTCACCGGCTCCGAGACGCTGATGGACATGACTGATTTCGACATCACCTGGTACGGGTTCAATGCCAGTATCAAGGGAAGATCCGGCGGCTGGGATCCCAACCTCAATCAGTACGCCTGGAACCCCTGCAAAGACGGCTACATGATGATCGGCGGGCAGACCGATAAGCTCTGGTACAACATCGGCTTTTGCATCGAGCGCGATGACGACCAGTTCGGCCGGCTGATCCATGAAGATCCATTCCTCAAGGAGATGGGGGCCAGGAACGCCCTGCACGCCCTGATCAAGACCTACACCCTGACCACCCGCTGGCTCAGAGACACCAACAGGGTCGAAGCCGAGGAAAAACTGCTCGAGTACCAACTTGCGGCCGGACCGGTTCTGTACGTTGATGAGGTCGCTGAGTTCCCCCACTTCAAGTACCGTCCGTGGCAGTACGTCCATGAGACCGACTACGGCCCGTTGCTGATCGCTTCGAGCCCGGCCTCATATCAGGTCTATGCGCCGTTCCGCTGCAAGTGGATGGGTAGGGATCTCGGGTATGACAACTACGAAATCTACCTGAAATGGACTGGAATGGGCCAGAACGAGGTTAATGAACTCAAAGCAAAGGGGGTAATCTAATGGCAAAAGATCCAAGAGTAACACGAATAGAAGACCTGCCAGGCCCCAAGAGCAAGGGTGAAATGGATGAGATGAAGATGCCCTACGAGGAGTATTGTAAGAAAATCTTCGACGTGGGCAATGAACACACCAAACCCATCGCACTTAAAGGGATTCGGTGGTTGAGCTGCACCATGTATATCTTCACGCCCCACTCTGTGGCCAACCTGGCCGAACTGGGGGCCGAGGTCATCAAGATCGAGATGCCGAGGATGGGTGACGCCATGCGCCACACATCCCCGTTTAACGAGTGCTATCTGTATCCGTTGCACGACACCCGGCCAATGACCGGTACCGGCCTGGGTTTCACCAACGCCAACCCCAACAAGTATTTTCTCACCATGGATTACCACATCCCCGAGATGGTGGAGATCTTTTACGGGTTGGTGAAGAAATCCGACGGCCTCACCGAGCTTTACCGACCGGGGACTTTGGACAAGTGGAAGATGAGTTACCGGTACCTGAGTGAAATCAACCCCCGGTTCATCTATGTCTGGGGCGGCGGTTTCGGCTACGGTCCCAAAATCTTCGGCGGTTCCTACGACATCCTGGGCCAGGCCCACGCCGGGCTCGCCTCGGTCACCGGTATGCACGAGTTCATGGGCGGCCATGCCACCAAGCAGACCAACTGGGTCATTGACTGGCAATCGGGCAACCTGATCACCTGCTCCATCCTGGCGGCCATCCACCATCGCCGTAAGACCGGACTGGGCACCATGATAGAGTTCTCCCAGGTTCAGGTGCCGACCCGGATGCTGGGACATACCTTACCCATGTACGGCAAGTTCGGTATCGTCCGCCAGCGTTGGGGCAACTGGGACACCCAGTTGGCTGTGCACGGCATTATCCTGTGCGGCAAGTCCGATTTTCCGGATGCCGACAACCCGCAGGATCAGTTCTGCGCGCGCTATGTCATGGTCAGTGCCTTCCAGGATGAGGACTTCAAGGAGCTCTGCGCCATTACCGGCAACAATGATCTCTTCGACAAGTACAAGGCCCACAAGGACCGGGTCGAAGGCGAGGCTCAGGTAGAGATCTATGCTGCTCTGGAAAAGTGGGCTGCGGACAAAACCAGGTCGGAAGTTGCCAAGATCCTGCAAGATGCAGGTCTACTGGCTGAGCCTGTTCGAAACGACCGCGAGGCATACGAGAGCCCGCACTTCAGGGAGAGAGGCACGGTAAGGTGGCTGGACGATCCCATCTTCGGAGACATGCTGCTTCATGCCGGTTACAGCTGCGGCTTGCTGGAAAAAACTCCGAGAAGGGTCAACTGGCACTGGCGCCCGGTTGGTGCGGACAACAAGAAAATCTACCGTGACCTGCTCGGCATTCCGCTCACTCAAATCCAAGAGTGGTATGACAAGGCCTGGATATAAAAGGAGGGATCACTGTGTGTGATATAATCTGGTGCAAAAAAGAAGTTGATGGCAAAGATTGTGACACTATCAACTACCTGGACCCCTACTGCTTCTGGAACTGGGAAGGGACGATCAACTGTGCCGAGTGCAAAACGGTGTACTACATCCACATGATCCAGGGCTTCATGTACAAGGGTCCGGAGGAAAGACCCGGCGAGGAACCCGACACCAGCCCGCTGTATGCGGATAAGCCGTTCGAGGCCTATGACAACTACAGACCCGGTGTCGAGGGCAGAACCAGACCGTACGAGTGCAAGCCAAGATCGGTACTGCTGGGAGTGGCCGACATGGTCAAGTTCAGCATCCGGGGACGGCCGGTACGCGGCTGGCGTCCGCAACCGCCCTCTGCAGGTTTGGCCGGAAGCTTTGGCTTCAGCTGGGATATTCAGAAACTTTCGCCTGAGGTCTGGGAGGAGTATCAAGAGAAAATGGCGAAAGGCGAAGTCAAGGAGTGGTAACTAGAGAAAGGAGTGTCACATGGCAGAGTTAACACCTGAAGAGTTTCTGGATACCATATTGATTCCAGAAAAGCAAAGTGACCATATATGCTGGAACTGCCGGGGTTTGAAGCCTGTTCTCAAGGGCTCCAAGTTTCCGCCCGCAGACATCATCGGTTGGTGCATGAAGATCCACTGGCCCCACTACTGGTGCGTAGCGGATTTCAACGTGGTCAAGAAGTGCTATGCCTTTGAAGAAAGAAAGAAAGGCTAGCATGGAGGAAAACGTCCGCCAAGAACTCGAGGTTCTCAAGCAGATGATGCAAAATTGGAAGAGGGGTTATCTCACGTGGGCATCCCCTGACGGGGATAACGATCACGTGCTGCTGGAATTCAGCGAAGAGATCCAGGAGCAAGTTTACCCCTATGTTAACAGATTGCGTGAGGCTGAACATCTCGACGAATCTGAGGCCAAAGAGTTCATGGATTACTGCTACAGCCAGGTTAAGGATCTTCGCGACCAGTTGCAAGAAGTGAAAACCGATGGAAGTGAATAAGGAGGTTTAATATGCCTGAAAAATGTCGAGTGGTGGTCTGCGGCTTCGATCCTATGCTCGTAAAGGCTTATGCGGCTGCCAACATGAGAGCCTGTTGGTGGCACATACCCGACGCGCTTTATGACGAGTTTGACATGAAGCCGGGAATGAAGGTTTCCGGTAAGCTGCTCAAAATCTACTCCGGCATATCCGGTGAAGAAGAAGCAGCTCCCGATGAAGCGTTCGAGTGGGAGACCGCCAAGGAGACCGGCAGGGTCGTCTTGCTGCCGTCTGACGTGATCACCAAGTACAAGGTCACGGAATTTCATTTCTTCGAGATGCTCATTGAGAAGATTGACGGCAAAGACGTCGCACCCGGTGAAGAAAAGATGAGCAAGAACTGGTGGCCGGATGACAAGATGAAGCTGGATTACACCCTGGACTACATCGAGTAGCCGCCATAAACCCGTAACATCACTATTTTCTCCCCCGCTCGCAGGGGAGAGGATAGTACAAGCAGGCCAGAGTGAGGCGGGCATCTGTGCCCGCCACACTCAGTTTTCGTCCCCCTCTCCTGCAAAGTTCTAAATAGGGGAGGGGGTTTTTTATGGTCTTACGCTTACTGATCTATCAAGAACTAGGCGCTTTTAGCATGGAGCATGGAGCATAGCGCATGGAGTAAATGAAAACAAGATATCACCCTCTATGCCCTATGCCCTGTGCCCTATGCCTTTTATAAAGATAACTTGAGAATCCTAGTTGTTTCGTCTATGATTGGCGGTCTGGTTTCATGAAATAAAGAATCCGGACCCAGAGGACCCGGCTTTGGGCTGCTCAAAGCGAACGGCTCAAGGCTCAAGGTACAGGGCACAAGGAAAAAAAACAAAAGAAAACACATTCTCCCCTTATGGCTTGCGCCTTGTGCCTTAAACCTCCTCTGCCGGCAGAGCCATTGAACTCTGACCTGGCCCCAAGGACCAAGTTTTCGATGTTGAATAAAGCAATACAAAGGGAGTGAACATGACAAAGGAAAAGAAAGAAGAGGAGAAGTTTGAGTTTCCAGAGGAGTTTGACCCCACTGTGGAAGGGGTTGTCCTGCCGGCCGAGCTAGAACCAGATCACCCGGGGTGGCTGTCGATCGCAGAGATTATGAAGATAGCAGATCCGGTCTTTGAAAAGAGCGTTTTTCTTATCGGCTATGGAGAATCCAGTAATGTCTATGTGCTTGCAGGTGACTACCTGACCATCATTGATCCGGGAAATGATTATACTGTTTTTGCTGAGCTTGAAACAATGGGGTTCAATCCTCTAGACATCAAGAAGATCGTGGTCACTCACGGGCATCGTGACCACTGCATGGGCGTATTCGAACTGTTGAGATTTCCTCCTATCTATGAAAGTAAAGAGATTGAGATTGTCAACCATGAAGCAGGTCCCCAGGAGTTCAAGAGAATACTCGAAGAGCAGGGTTTCTCCCTGACCCAGGTAAAGGGCGGGGAAACCATCGAACTGAGCGGCTTTGAGTGGGAAGTGATTCACACGCCCGGCCACACCATTGACAGCATATGTTTCTATCACGGGCCGACAAAGACTGCCATCACCGGGGATACTGTATTACCGCACTCGATTGGCGATGCAGACAAGATCGCCGGAGGACAGCTGGATCATTACCTGTACGGGCTCAAGCAGTTGTTGAATAAGGACATTGAGAATATACTCCCTGGCCACGGTGTGCCCGTGGCCGCAACCGGCAGACGCAGCGTGGAACAGACGTATGAGGGCGTGATGATGAAGATCATAGAGGTCGAGCCGGACTCCAAGACAACCTGGATGGAAGGCGCCGCGCTACTGGCTGAAAAGGGACTTTTGGAAGAGGTTGTTTATTGCTGCGACAAGGAGCTGGCCCGCAGACCGGAGAAATTGTCGCCCCTGCAGTTGAAAGCCTTTGCCCTAAACGACATGGGCAGGTGTGAAGAGGCTATTGAGATTTTAGATCAGATCCTGGAGCAGCAAGCCGATCATGTACACGCTCTTACCGCCAAAGGCCACGCCTTGCTGGGGCTGCAAAAATACGATGAGAGCATCAAATACTTCGATGACGCTCTGGCCATAAACCCGGAGATCCAGGAAGCCCAGATATTCAAGGGTATGGCCCTGTACTTTATGGGCAAACATGACGAGGCCATGGAGATAGAACCTTTCAAGACTGAGTTCATGGCAAGATTTAAAGATCAAATTGACAAGCGGCAGCAAGAAAAAGAACAGGATGATACCGAGCAAGACACTTAATTGTCTTGAAGCCCACCATTTACGCTGTTGGGTTAGCTGGGATTTATAATAACCGATGTGTGATGTGAGATGTGAGATGCGGGGAAGGACCAGGAGTTATGAGACGGAATAAACTCTGAGGAGAAGGAAGCAATGAATGATGAGTATTTGACACTGTTTCAGGCTGCAAAAGATCTGGTGACCTACATTGATAAAGAGCATGTATTCGACAAAGCCGCTGACATGGGCTGCGGCGGTTTCGATACCTATCAATCGGACGCCTTTTACGATTTAATTGCCGAGGCCAGAAAGGCCCTCAGCGAAGTTGAGAGTACATTTTAATAATTCGGATAATTCAGTTCATTACGTTGGGGGGCGAATATGGCAATAGAAGAAATCACCTATGAAGAGTTCATGGAAACACTCGACAAGCTTGAGAAAAGGTATTTGTCCGATGAGAAAGGTTTTCCCGAGGGCGCCAAAGAAAAAGGACTGGAGATCTGCGAAAAATTCCGGCGAGAAGTAAAAGAGGCAGGGCCTGAAAGTTATATATATTACGTTGACACCCTATACGGCCTACCCTTGTACAAACCCAAAGAACTTGAAGAAAGTGAAGAATGAGCTGGATCTCAATCCTCATGCTCACCGCGAAATGAAAAAAGATGACATTAAATATGTTGACTGTGCCCACTGCCAAGCGCGGATCCGTTTAGAGGAAGCCGTGTCCTACCAGAGTCGCCTTCATTATGGCGAGCACTACCATTGCAGAGAATGTGATCCCGATGGTGTTTGGGATTGCGTCAGTCACGATTTTGACACCGACCTCCACTGAAAACTTGCCTTCCCAAAAGAAGTCAAATGTTTATTCTTAACATTTAGTATTTACAAAACCCACCTGCTGTGCAGGTGGTGTAGTTTAGCTATGCTTGTACACTGAGTATGCTGCGGTGGCCTTGGGAAAGGCGACCGCGCAGCAAAATCCCCCTCGGTCCCCCTTTAGAAAAGGGGGAAGATAGTCGTTTTCCTGTAAGGAATCCCATCTAAAGCCCCCCTTTTGTAAAGGGGGGTTGGGGGGATTTTATTTACGAGCATTTCTTTCATCTGAGCACAGGCATTGTTATCTGTACAGCCCCCTACTTGACTCGCCATAGTCACGCCTTGGCGTGACGACGGCGGTTGGGGGCGCCACCCTTTCGGGTCGGCTCATGGACCAAAGCCCCGGGCTATGGCGGGGGATGCTTTACTTAACCTGCCTGCGCTCAAACAACAAGCATCTCGAGGTGACAAGTAAAAAGGGCATGTTGCCCAAATCCAATCGTTACCTGCCTTTTTTAGTTATTATCTGAAGAATGCTTCTGTGGGAGCGGCTTTTAGCCACGATGCGATCCTCAGTCTGACGGATCTTATTTGGGAAAGGGGCCCTAAATATTAGTTCCATAACGGTTGCGTTTAACCGTGGGGCGGAGCAAAAAGGGATATTTCCAGGGGGTGATCAGCGGCAAGTCGGGCTGCTTGGCTCTCCAAATCATCCAACCTTTTCTTAAGATACTTCACCTTGGCTTTGAGATACTCATCGTCAGGATCTTTTCTAAAGTCACTCTCAGCGTCACGAAGCAGGACCCGGATTTCAAGGTACTCTCTCTCAATGCGCCGGACTTCCTTCTGATAGTTCTGGAAGTCTTTC
>JASFGC010000125.1:0-9414 GCA_050123975.1 Syntrophobacterales bacterium
CCAGCAAGCCACTGTGGACCGCTGCTGCTGCAAGAATACAAAAGCAATCGAGAACGGCTCTGGGTGATGCTCGAGCAAGCGGAGTACGATGTGGAGTAAAAAGATTGCGGATTGCTGATTTTGGAATGCAGATTTAAGTCTACAAATTCGAGACCGCAAGAGGTGATTAGACCGAAGGAGGCAGAGCACATCAAGAAATATTGTCTCTTTTAATCCCCGATCCCCAATCCGCAATCCGAAATCTACAATCCACGGTATGCCTTAAAAGGATGAATCAATGGCGACTGATCAGCGGGATATGGTGCGGGTTCACACTGTAGAGAATCGTTTTGAGGCTGACCTTCTGATTCAATCCCTACGCCAGGAGCATATTCCGGCGATGCTGAGGCGCTTTGAAGAGACCGCTTACGATGGTCTATTTGTAACCCAAATGGGCTGGGGTGCCATTCTGGTGCCTGGAGACTACGAGGAAGAAGCAGCACGTGTTATCAGTCGAGTACTCGCCAGCATCACTCATGGTGTCTCGCCGTAGTATTTCACATTTAACATCGCGCAATTCTCATTTATCATTGGGCCTGTAACAAAGGAAAGCAATATTTTGCATAGCTTTTCATAAATGGAGAGATGAGAAATGCCAAATGTGAAACTTGGGACCCGCTTGCGGGGACTGAGCGGCTTGTCTCGTCGAAGCTTTAGCGAAGACGGAAGCGCAGCGAGCGCGAAGAAATGCGAAATGCGAAATGATAGGTGGGTAAATGAGCGATTTGAGTAAAAGGGGGAGGGGAATTTACGAGGACCCTTCCGAGATCGATCCCGGTCTCTGGAGAGAGCTTCAGTCCAAAAACGTCAGTGAAGTATGTGCTCATGCCTCAGTGCGATATGATGAGATCCAAGGCTGTTACCTGAGTCCATTCTTGCACGAGACCTACAAGTGTTATCCAGAGTCGCGCCTCATTGAATGTATTGGAGACGATGGCACCAAACGACTCTCCTTTCAGTTTTATCTTGTCTTGTTGACCTATTTGCTCCGCGCTCAGCCCATCGGTTTGACTGGCCGGATGGTGACAGGAAGTGAGATCAAGGGGGGTGACTTTTTTTTCAGAGGGCCTCATGCTCTGTTCACCCGGCCATTGGAAAAACGCTTCGGTCAAGATGCTCAGACCTTTCTTGAAGTAGGGTTGCGCCTCGGCGGGGGAGAGACTGATTTCGGTGATGCCTCATTTCGACTGTGGCCTTTACCTAAAATTCCCCTTGGCTACATTCTTTGGCTTGGAGATGAAGAATTTCCAGCAAGGGTGGTCGTGACATTCGACGGATCGGTGGAGCAGCAATTACCTCTGGATGTTATCTGGGCTCTGGTCAATCAGGTGGGTGGAGCTCTTTTAAGGGAAGCGAAGAGCCTGACCTCCTAGCAGAAGGTCATTTCACATCTGTCATTTCAGAATTCAGATTGCCACTGGACCCCTAGAATTGATGCAAAATATCAAATGCCCAATGGGAGATGATAAATGCGAAATGAGAATTGATCCAGCTTGACAGAACAACTCCCACTTGCTAACAAGCTTGATTTAACCGAGGAGGCGATGCTTTGGCGAAAAGAAAAATCCGCAAAAAAGAGCTCAAGAAGCCTGATGAATTCATAACCATCAGCAGCAGGATCATAACCTGGTGCCAGGATAACACCCGGATTCTCATTGGAGTATTGGCGTCCGTTACCGTTCTCATCGCAATCACTAGTGCAGTTTTTCTGTTCAAGGCCAGGCGGGAAACGAAAGCCAGAGGTCTGTACGAGGAAGCTCTTTCTTTCTATCAAGTTGAATCTTCGGGCAATGCTGGGGCTATAGATTATTCAATGGCAGCGGCGAAGCTGGAGGAGGTAAAACAACGTTACCACTCAACGAAGGTGGCGGCCAACGTGCTCATGGATCTGGGAAACATCTACTTCCAGGAAGGTGACTACGAAAAAGCAATCTCCTGCTACACTGATTTTCTCCAGCGCACAGATGTATCCCATCCCCTCCATGACCAGGCTCTGGAGAGTTTGGGGGGGACGTATGAGGCCAAAGCATTGTGGCAGGAAGCCTTAGAAGTTTATCAGCGTCTCGCCAGTGAGGGGGCCCCGGTATATCAAGCTCAGGCTCAGCTTTATCTTGGCAGGGTCTATGAGGCCATTGGCGACAAGCAAAAAGCAATGACCCATTATGACAACTACCTAAATGACAGCCCGGCCCTTATATTCGGAGAGTGGATTAGGGTGAAGCTTAGACGCTGGCAACAGGCTGAAAACCCTAAGGAACAGGGGTAGTTGGTTGCACCAAGAATTAACTTGACAAGCACCTGTAACTTTAATAATTTGAGCCACCAGAGGAACAGAGGAGAATCAAAGCCTATGTTATTTGCCGGCTTTCAAGGTAAATTTTCCTGTGGCGGCTTCTTTTTTCAGAAGTCCGCCCTCTGGTTGTACAGGTAAGCCGGTACAAAGGTGAGCATCCAAGGCCATGGGCGGACAGGAAAGCAAGCCCATGGTTTTTTTAGGGCCGTGGGTTAGGCGAAACCCGCGGCTTTTTTACTGAGCCCAGGACCATTGGCCAGGAACAGAACATGACTCGAAAGTCAGGCTGTACAAGACCGGGACGATCTCATCATGTTTTTGTATGCTTGTTGCTGTTGACTGTGGCAGCGACGTTGTTTCTGGGTTCAGGAATTCCTGTCTACGCCCGGCCGCCCTTACCTCCCATGGAATTTACCCCAGAACAGGTGCTGGAATTTGCCCATCATCTTTTTTCCGAACAAGAATACTTCAGGGCTATTGGAGAGTACCAGCGCTTTCTTTTCCTCTACCCTGATCATCCCCAAGCGCAGAACGCCGCCCTAAGAATTGTTCAATGCTATTTTCGTGGTAAACGCTGGCAACAGGCTTTGGAAGCAGTAAATGCTTTCCTGCGTGATTACCCTCAGAGTTCTCTTCGATGGGAGGCTCGTTTTCTCAAAGCTCGAACTCTGGATAACTTGAGTCGGGGAGAAGAGGCCAGGAAGGAGTATGGGGCCATCATTGAAGACCAGCCAGGAAGACCCTTAGTGGCAGAGGCCTGGTATCTCATCGGTCTCAGTTACGCCAAAGAAGGTCGTTGGTTGGAAGCTGACCAAGCTCTGAGCCAGGTGGGGAGTGAGGATTTGTTTTATGCCAGAGCACAAAAAGTGCAGCAGATCGTAGCAGAGGAGTCGGAAGCAAGACGGAAAGATCCGGCTTTGGCTGGTTTTTTGGCAGCGCTTATACCCGGTGCAGGTCACCTTTACTGCGATCGACCCCGTGATGCAGCCATAGCATTCGTATTTACCGGTGCATTTGCTTGGGCCACCTATGAGGCTTTCAATCAGGACCATGAGGGGGCAGGAGTAGTACTCGCTTTGATAACCGCTGCTTTTTATGGTGGCAATATTTACAGCGCTGCAAACGTGGCGCATAAATACAATGATCGGCAGGAACGGAGACAGCAAGAGCGGCTTGCCCCCTACGGCAAGATAAGTTTCGATCAACCCCAAGAGCCTTCGGTGAGTTTGTCGTTGAAGTATTCCTTTTGAAAATGCTTCAGCGAGCGCATTCCCCGTAGCTTGTCGTAGCGAAGCGGAGATCCCGCTTTAGCGGGGCTACGAGGTTAGCGAGCGAACTACAATAAAATGGAATCACTTCCTTACATTTCGAAGATTCCCTGCAGCTTGCTGCAGGGAGCTTCAACCACCGTTCTGCTCGAAAGTCTATGCGATGGACGAACTGATTAACCTAGATTCTGATTGAGAGGGAGAACCAATGATTTATAACGAAGAGTATGAAACCATGCCCAGGGAGGCTCTAGAGGCTATTCAGCTGAGACGATTGCAAAGAACAGTTGAGAGAGTACATAAGGCAGTTCCCTTTTACAAGAAACGTTTCGATGAGCTTGGGATCAAGGTTGATGATGTGAAGTCTCTTGCCGATCTGCGCAAACTTCCCTTTACCTACAAGGACGATTTGCGGGACAACTATCCCTTTGGGATGTTCACGGTTCCCATGGACGATGTGGTTCGGATCCACGCCTCATCGGGTACCACGGGGAAGCCAACCGTGGTGGGCTACACAGCCAGGGACATCCAGACCTGGTCTGAACTGATGGCCAGGACCCTCATGGCAGGGGGCGCCACTAAGGGAGATATGATTCACAACGCCTATGGCTATGGCCTCTTTACTGGTGGTCTTGGCTTTCATTACGGTGCCGAAGAGTTGGGTGCCTCGGTTATTCCCATCTCAGGGGGCAACACCAAGAGGCAGGTGATGATCATGACGGATTTTGGCCCCACGATCCTGACCTGCACACCTTCGTATGCTTTATTGATTGCCGAGGTGGCCGAAGAAATGGGAGTGGATTTTCGCGAATTCAACTTCAAGGCCGGCATTTTTGGGGCCGAACCCTGGTCCGAGCAGATGCGGGAGGAAATTGAACGGAAGTTAAACCTAAAGGCTATGGATATTTATGGCCTCAGTGAAATTATAGGTCCGGGAGTTTCGGTGGAATGCATTGAGGCCCAGAATGGGCTCCACATCTTCGAAGACCATTTTATTCCTGAAATTATCGATCCGGATACTGAAGAGGTCCTGCCCTATGGTACTCCAGGAGAGTTGGTCTTTACCACCATAACCAAGGAGGCATTTCCAGTCATCCGCTATAGAACCCGCGATATCTCGGTTCTGCATCCTGAACCGTGCCAGTGCGGGCGGACCATGGTTCGTATGGGACGAGTGCAGGGTCGCAGTGACGATATGCTCATCATTCGCGGCGTAAATGTGTTCCCCTCCCAAATAGAAAGTGTCATTATGGAGATTGATGGCATTGAACCTCACTATCAATTAGAGGTTGCTCGCGAGGGTAGATTGGACACCCTTACTGTGAAGGTGGAGGTGAACGAGAAGGTTTTTTCAGATGAGGTTAAGAACTTACAGATCATGGAACGTGAACTGGAAAAGAATATTAAAGAAATGTTGAGCGTTTCTGCCCAAGTTAAGCTGGTGGAACCCAAGAGCATCCAGCGCACCGAAGGCAAGGCCGTAAGGGTAGTAGACAAGAGAAAGATATAAGTCTGTTCAGTCAGTTAAGTCTGTTTAGCCGGTTTAGCCAGTTGAGCCGGTTAAGCCAGTTAAGCCAGTTTGGCCGGTCTAGTCAGTTAAGCCGGTTTAGTCAGTTTAGCCAGTCTGGCCAGGTAATAATCAGTACCCGAAGATGGAGCTTTCATTACCTGTGGCAAGCAATAAATAACTGATACGTAGTTTCCATCAGGCATAACCGGCATAACCGACAAAACTGGCAAAACAGAAAATTATAAGCCCAAGCAAGGGGAGGGAAACCATGAAAGTTGAACAAATCTCAATATTTCTGGAGAACAAGGCCGGAAGACTTGCGGAGGTTACCGGAATCTTGGGCAAAGCGGATATCAATATCCGGGCCTTGGCTTTAGCCGATACCTCTGATTTCGGCATCCTGCGACTCATTGTCAACGACCATGAGAAAGCCAAACAAGTTCTCAAAGAACATGGGTTTACTGTGGGCAGAACCGAGGTCGTGGCGGTGGAGGTGGCGGATCGTCCAGGAGGTCTAAACAATATTCTGCAAATTCTTTTTGAGAACGGTATCAATGTGGAATACATGTATGCCTTCGTTCAGCAAAGCGGCCAGAACGCGGTACTAATCTTCCGATTCGATGATATTGATAATGCCGTGGATGTGCTGATGCGAAATGGTGTGACGGTCATCGAGGGACAGAAACTCTATGCCATGTAAGAGCTCCTGTTAGGCTGTGCCCTCTGTCTTTTCAGTGGTTCAGTTTTTGCCCCGCGACAAGTCGTGACTGAATGAGTGGTACGGACGGGGAGGGAGGAGAGTTGATTATGAGAAGAGGTAAGATCAGGAAGATTCAGGTCTTAGCAGTGTTGCTGCTCGCGGCGACTTTAGCATGGAGTGGCTGCGCCAAAAAAGAGGAGCCCAAAACGCCCTACAAAATTGGCGGCATTTTTGCGATCACCGGCCGGGCATCGTTTCTTGGCGAACCGGAACGCAATTCGATGGAATTACTAGCAGAACAGATGAATGCCCGAGGAGGTATCAACGGCCATCCCATTGAACTGGTCATATATGACACCGAGGGGGACGCCACCAAAGCGGTGCTCAATGCCAACAAGCTGATCGAAAAGGACAATGTTCTGGCCATAGTGGGACCCTCACTGAGTGGCACAACCCTGGCTGTGGTTCCCATTGCTGAAAAGGCCCAGGTGCCGCTCATTTCCTGCGCAGCATCGGTGAAAATCACCACCCCAGTTAAGAAATGGGTTTTCAAAACACCTCAAACAGATGTGATGGCAGTGGCCAAGATCTATGAATATATGCAAGGCCAGGAAATCCAGAAAATTGCCATTCTCACTGTAGGCAATGCCTTCGGCGCCAGTGGCAGGCAGCAGTTGCTCCAACAAGCATCGGACTACGGCTATAAAATAGTTGCCGACGAAAGATTTGGGCCCAAAGACACGGACATGACTCCCCAGCTCACCAAGATAAGGTCCCTGAACCCGGACGCTATTATTTGTTGGGGAACCAATCCCGGTCCAGCAGTGATCGCCAAGAACATGCGGCAGCTTGGTATCGACATTCCCCTCTATCAGAGCCATGGTGTTGCTTCCAAGAAGTTTATTCAATTGGCCGGCGAAGCAGCCAATGGCATTATGTTGCCCACCGGCAAAATCCTGGTTGCTGATGCTTTGCCCGATGCTGATCCCCAGAAACCCACACTGCTGAAATACATCTCCGACTACGAACAGAAACACAAAATTGCAGTTTCGGGATTTGGCGGCTATGCCTGGGATGGTCTGGAAATTCTGGCTCAAGCCCTTGAAAAAGCAGGGGCTGATCGGGCCAAGATTCGTGACGAGATCGAGAAGATCACCGGTCATGTAGGAATAAGCGGTATTTTTCGCTTTTCACCCCAAGATCACAACGGTCTGAACAAAGAAGAAGCCTTTGTGATGGTCAAGATCGTGAACGGCGACTGGCAGGTAATTCAATAAAAGGTAGTATGAGACCACGAAGAGCGCGAGGTTTTAAGATGTGGGCAATGAGATATGTGATGTGAGATAAATAGATGAGGGGATTCCGATTTATACTAGCAGAACCCCTACTACATCCCACATCCCACATCTCTTACACTTCGTGTTCTTCGTGTTTTTTGTGGTGCGAGACTTCAGTCTTGCTTATTTTTGGATATTTCGCATTCGACCATGGACCTGAGCAGCCAGATTCTTCAGTACATCATTTCCGGTATAACCAACGGTGCCATCTACGCGGTTATCGCCCTGGGTTTTACCATCATCTACAATTCCACCGAGGTCATCAATTTTGCCCAGGGCGAGTTTGTCATGCTTGGCGGCATGGCTGTCATTGCGCTCGATGGCATGAGTAACCTGCCTCTTGGTTTCAGCTTTCTCTTGGCGGTCCTGGCGGTAACCCTGGTGGGCATCGCTCTGGAACGGTTCACCATTCGTCCTGCCAAGAGTTCCGATCCCATTGCTCTGATCATCATCACCGTTGGTGCCTCCATTTTTCTTCGGGGTGTGGCCATGATGTTCTGGGGGAAAGATTCCCTGGGGCTCAGACCATTTACCGGTTCCACCCCCATCCATCTTGGCGGTGCTACCCTAATGCCTCAAAGTCTCTGGGTGCTGGGAGTGACTGTGATGGTCATGGCTGCTCTCCAGTTTTTCTATAAGCGCACCATAACGGGCAAAGCAATGCGTGCTTGTGCCTTCAACCGACGAGCCGCCGGCCTGGTGGGAATCGGGGTAAACCGCATGGTCTTGGTCTCTTTCGGACTGAGTGCAGCAATCGGAGCCGCCGCCGGCATCGTTGTTGTTCCCATTACCCTGTGTGGCTACGATGTGGGAATCATGCTCGGTCTCAAAGGCTTTTGCGCTGCGGTTTTGGGTGGACTGGGCAGCAGTCCCGGCTCCATCCTCGGTGGTTTTTTGCTGGGAGTGTTGGAGGCGCTGGGTGCCGGTCTCATTAGCTCTGGATTCAAGGATGCCATTGCCTTTTTTGTCTTGCTCTTAGTTCTTTTCATCAGGCCGAGTGGCCTTCTGGGGTCGAAGGAAGTGAAGAGGTTTTGAAGGAAAAGACGGCGCACGGCACAAGGCGTTAGGCACAAGGGATGAAGTTGGTCCGTAGGATTCTCAAACCTTGCGCCTTGAGCCCTGCACCTTGTGCCCTTGCAACTGAATTCAGTGGTGAGATGAACCCGCTTTACATTGTTGGAGTGTTTTAATTGACTCGAATGCTAAGATCTAAATGGTTTCAGGTCGGTAGCTTTGGTCTGCTGCTGGCTCTGGTGCCTGTGGTGGTTACCAACCGTTACTACCTCAATGTGCTGATCTTCATCGGCATCCACACTTTATTGGTGGTGGGGCTCAACCTGCTGATGGGTTATGCCGGGCAGATCAGTCTGGGGCATGCAGCCTTCTTTGGCCTTGGAGCATACACTTCAGGAATTCTTACGGCAACGTACAAGTTGTCCCCGTGGCCTGCCATGGTCATGGCTGTTGTTCTTACGGTGGCGGTAGCCTTGCTGGTGGGTGTGCCTGCACTCAAACTGAGCGGCTATTATCTGGCAATGGCCACGCTCGGCTTCGGCATCATTGTCTACATCTGTTTCAAAGAATTGGTCTGGCTCACAGGTGGTCCCTCAGGTTTGGTTGGCATTCCAAAGCTCAGTATCGGAACCGTTGCTCTTGACGAGCCCAAAACCTACTACTTGTTGGTGTGGGCAATTACGCTGGGGGCCATAGCTCTCAGCCTCAATATCGTTGATTCAAGAGTGGGAAGGGCGTTGCGGGCGATACACGACAGTGAGCCAGCGGCCCGTGCATCTGGCATCTATACCGCCCGGCTGAAGATCTGGGTGTTTGTGGTGAGTGCCATCTACGCCTCAGTGGCCGGAAGTCTGTATGCCCATTTCATCACCTTCATTAGCCCCAGCTCGTTTGATTTCATGTTTTCCATCAAGCTGGTGACCATGGTTGTGGTGGGAGGGATGGCCAGTATTTGGGGGGCGGTGTTTGGCGCCGCTACCCTTACTGTGCTCCCTGAAGTGCTGGCCGTGTTCCACGACTTTGATATCGTCATATTCGGCCTAATCCTGATGGTTGTGATGATCTTCATGCCCCAGGGGTTAACCCGGGGTGCGCTGGACCTTTGGGAGAAGTATCGACTGCAGCGTCATGTTGCTGATGGCTCGATTTCTGGCGGCTGAGTTCATTAATCATTGCAGGCCTGTTCCTTGAAGCCACGTCAGAGTTCAATGGGTTTGCCGGACCAAGAGGTAAGGCATAAGGCGTAAGGCGCA
>JASFGC010000126.1:0-9350 GCA_050123975.1 Syntrophobacterales bacterium
TTCACGTGTTGCAGAGTTGGCATCAAGGTTTTCCTGTCCTGCCGTTAAGTTAGTCCGTGTGTATAACTCCAAGAGCCAAGCTCTATTTTTCAGGGCTAACCACGTTTGACGGACGCTCCTCCGCTTAGTAAATGTTACGGTAAGGGGCATTAATACTACCCCTGACCCAGGAGTTGCATTGTGACGATCTGTGAGCTGTGCGAACAGGACAAGGAGAAGGCATACTCATGCATGAAAAGAGTGGAAGGGCAAATTCCCCTTGGTGAGGAGACCCAGCTCAATCTCATTCCCCACCATTGCCCGGAGTGTTTGGTTGGTATGGGAGGATTTCATCACCTTGGCTGCAGCATTGAGCAGTGCCCTCAGTGCCTTGGCCAGCTCTTGTTCTGCGTATGCGAGGGTGGAGAAGAATATCGTAAATTGACTGCACATGTGTGGTGGACGCGAATACGGAGAACAGTGCCTGAGTCAGTTATTGGTAGGAGTTAGGCCCTGAGTCCGACCATCAAGGGCGGCATAACCTGCTTTTCTCTGCGGAGGAATTCTGAAATATTTATAACGGTCACCAGAGTGAATTGTGACACTGCGTATTTCAGTTCCGTGGAGAACACGAAGAGGCACCTTAGCACCAGCTTGACCGAAAGCCCACACCTTTCGATAGAAATCAGACAATCCTTCCACCGCCTCTTTGTCAACCGTGAGAACAATGTCGCCCACTTCCAAGCCTGCTTTCTCAGCAGGACCGCCCGGTGAAACCCGCGTAACAAAGACACGCCCCATTGTCTCTTCCGCGTGGAAGCCTAACCAAGGCTTTCGAGGCTGAGAAGATCGACCGTAAGCAATTAAATCAGCAAGGATGGGTTTGAGATAGTCTATGGGCACAAACATATTACTAGAAACAACTCCCACTCCTTGCATGACAAACTGAGTTAAGATAGATCCAATACCCAAAAGACTCCCATCGCTCCCTATCAAGGCTGCACCGCCGTAATTGGGATATGATGGCACGGTGTATATTGCATCTTCCAGAAGGTATTCCCAGTATCCTGTAAACTCACCCCGAGAGACAACGGTCGTAAGGACGACGGCGTCGGCCCCCCCAAAGCCGGCCACTACTAACTGGTCGCCCACCTTGACTCCTGCCGAGTGACCTAGTTTGAAGGGGGTAACTTCAAGAGATTCCTTTGCCCTCACAAGGCCGAAACCGGTATTATCGTCATAAGCAACAAATGTCGCTTCGAGGACCTTACCATCTGAACTCACCACCTCTATGCTCTCCGCCTCCAAGATTAAGTACCCTATGGTGAGAATCAGGCCGTTCGAATCGATAACCGCTCCAGTACCATCTCTTTCTGTACCGAGCGCACCAGCCGTGCGCGCACTGCTCGGGACAATGGCTCGTATTTTGACGATGGCCTGTTGAATTTCTTTTATATCCTGATCACCCAACGCCGGCATACTGAGGGTAAGCAATAGACATATGAAAAGGGTCAAAAAGCCGAGCCTCATACCATACCTCGTCGATGTAATAGGAAAGTGAAGTGACAGAATATATGTCATTATAAACCGCTGAGGCGTGTGATCCAAATTTTAAAATGCGACAATAAGTGTTTTATCTGTCCCGCCTGGGCGGGACTAGGGAGCGAGCGAACTCCAATAAAGCAGAATAACCTCCTTCTCAATTTTTGAGTTCTCTACGATTTTTGCACCAGTCATCCTCTTGACCTGTATCACCACCGGTTTTATCTTCAGTCTTTAAGATTGTCTGAAAATTCTGGAAACGACTATTTACTCTGCTCCGTGTGGTAGGGGCCTAAGAAAGCCTGAGTGAAGATTTACCACAGAGGCACAGAGTACACAGAGCATGGTGTTTTTCCCCTGGCCGGGAGACGACGGCCAGGGAAAAGAGCCTCCGCCTGCGGCGGAAACTCTTGAGCCTGGATCCAACCGTTGGCATGAAACCACCCGATTACTAGATCATGCCCGCAGGGCTGCGATCTCTTGCCCGATCGCCGCCTGCCCGCCATGCGAGCAAGGCGAGGCGGGCGGGTCTCCCGATCGGGCAAGAATATAGTTCTCTCCGTGCTCTCCGTGTCTCTGTGGTTAGTTAATAAAAGTGCATATCGAAATCTAGTACCAACAGTATGCGTAGGCAAAGTCATAAGCGTTTCTTGCAATTCAAGAGATCTCGAATCCGCCGAAGGCGGGCTACAGAGAGCTTCCATTGAAAAAGGACAGGTACATGAATCCAACGCCAATAAGTGAAGAAGTTACTTTATCTGACACCATGGCAGATATTTTAGTTGAGCCACACATAGCACAGACTACTATGCCGGAAAATCTGCGTGTTGGTCGAATTGTTTCTGATCACCGAAAGGAATGTCAGCTCATAGAGTGCGAATTTGATTACTATGGGTTAGCCTTCGGTCAATCACCCTTTCCCGTGCCCGAACCTCTGGTGCGTGCGTTGGCAGCAAATGCAGACAAGGGGAAATATGGTCCCTCCGAGGGAATACCAGAACTTCGCAGGGCTATAGCGGAGTTCAATAGGCGACACTTCGGACTGGAGGTTGAGCCGAACCGTGTCGTTGTAGGTCATGGCACCAAGGATTTGCTTTACTCGCTCTTTCGGATCATTCAAGGTGATGTGATCCTGCCAACGCCAGCGTGGATTGGGTATGCACCACAGATTACTTTGCTGGGTAAGCAGATGCATCTCCTGCACCTGACGGCAGAGTCAAATTATAGATTAGACGCAGAAGTTCTGGATAGATATCTAGAGGGACTCCCACGGCAGCAGCATATTCTGATTCTCAACAATCCCAACAATCCGACCGGAGCAGTATGTTCAGAGACAGAGCTTCGGGACATTGCTGATGTCTGCCGGAAACACAGAACTCTTGTCTTTGCTGATGAGATTTACGCCTTGACAACTTACGATGTCAGTCGATTTCAAAGCATGGCTTCAATGTATCCGGAGGGTACTTTCGTCACCAATGGATTATCAAAAGATAGGTCTGCAGGGGGATACAGACTTGGTTACTGCATCGTCCCAGATTATCAGACCGAGCTTATCAAGCAGAACCTCACCAAGGTAATAGCCACGACATATACAAATGTGACCACCCCAATTCAGTACGCAGCTGTTACTGCCTATGAACCCAATGAAGAAATAGAAGAGTATTTCAGACAGACGAGAGAGATACACCGGATAATGGGGACGTATTTTAGCGACAAATGTAATAAGATTGCAGGTATCAGGGCGACTACCCCTGAGAGTACATTTTATTTTTTCTTGGATTTCAACGAACTTTCAGCTGATTTGCAGAGAAAAGGGGTGATGACATCCAATGATTTGGGGAAATCACTCATTTCCCACCCATTTCACTTTGCTTCAGTGACGGGTGATGGCTGTATGCTCGAGCCGGACAACTATGGAGCACGGATTGCTTTTGTGGACTACGATGGAGGACAGACCCTCGCTAACTTCAAGCAAAATCCTCCCCAATCTGAATCAGACGAGATCGAGTTCGTACAGCAGAATGCCCCCAAGATGATTGAAGGGTTTAACGCGCTGGAAGAATACGTTCGATATATTAAGGCGTCGGCGTGAACTGATGTTGGACCAAGCCAGAGATTCAAATGACTTGATCCGACCTCAGGGCAAAGGGTCAACGAATGAGACGTGGGCTGCTTAACCTGATTCATCCACCTTCACTCATGAAAATTGGATTACCTTCAAGAAAAACCACCAGCTGACCTTGCTTGAAGCTTATCCAATTCTCATCGCTCAGAGGCTCGCTTGCCACGAGATATCCTCTTTCATCCGGCTCTATGATTTCTGCCAAATTGATTGTCAGATATTGGCCGCGAAGTCTGACGACCTCGTAGGGAGCCTGACGCAGCAAGAAATGCAGCCCCACGTAACCCGAGCTGTCGTGATAAGCAAATAAGTGGGTACCATCACTAAAAATCAGGTTGAGCTCGCCTAAGCGGTTTATCTCTCGTAATTTCTCATGCAAAAGAATAAAGTCATTTCTATCGGCCAGGCGCAACTTATGATGCTTGAGCCATGACAAAAGACCACAGAAAATGAGTTCAGAATCAGTTGTGCCAATAGGGATGAACTCTCCGGTGGGGAAAATCAGTTGATCAAAATCTATCGTGCCATTGTGGGCGAAAACCCAGGTTTTATTATCAAACCTCCTATAAAAAGGGTGTGTGTTGACGTAACCCGCCTCACCTGCTGTAGCACGGCGGATATGCGAGACAAAGATCCTCGAACAAGCACCCAAGTCTTCCAGAAAGCTTCTGGCAAGACGACTCCGGTCCACTGGCCGTGCTTCTTTAATAACTTGGGTCCCGGATTCATTATACCAGCCGATTCCCCACCCATCGGGGTTATCCGTTGCCCCAGCTTTCAGTCCAGAAAAGGCCAATTGAACGGTAACCTCTCTGTTGAAACAGAGACCAAGTAGTTCGCACATGCAAATTCTCTCCCCACAGGACACAAATCAGATTCAATGCGAGAAGTAATGAAAACACTTCAACTTTAACCACAGCATAAAATACCCTCACAGATTTTTGCAAGAAAAGGGCCATTGCAAAACTAAAGATTACATCCCATGATTTACACTTTCTCCATGAAAAGCCTCAGCCCAAGATGTTGAAAAGAAAAAATCGGAGCGAGCGACTCCGCATTTTCTTCGTTTAAACCAAGATATTGTAGCTTGGTCTGAGGAGGAGAAGTGTGGATTAAAGTATGTAATGTTTATTTGGACAAGAACTGCTATATGTATAGTTGAGACATTTTTGCAAGACGATTATAAATAGGTCCTCGTGCACCTAATCTTCAGACGGAGAAGGCGATAATGAGCCGATGGATCCACCACCCTAAGAAAAGCTGGATTTTTCTCTTGCTATGGCCGCTGTTTACCAGCAGTTACTTGACTCTGGCGGTTGCCGCTGCTCCTGAAGTACTTAGTGAAATCACGGTGGTTTATGAGAAAGGTCAGTGGCACACCATCCTCACAGGACCCCAATCTGTGTCCTACAGAGCCATTAAGGTAGAAGATCCTCTAAGACTGGTGCTGGATCTACCCAATACCTTAAATGAGATGAACCCGAAGCCATTAACCGTAGACAATGAAGTCATAAATACAATCAAAACCGCAGAAATCATTCGTGAACCCCAACCCTTAACCCGGGTCCAGATTGGGTTGAACCAAAATGCGTCATACCACATAACTCGCCAGGGAAACGAAATTTGGGTTAGCTTTGGTGGTGCTGAGCCTGCGACCAAGGTTAAGCCTTCGCAGAGCGAGCCAACTGTTAAATCGAAGGCTACGAAATACTACACAAGAAAAGAGGTTGTGACACACAAGTCCCCTCCAAAAGAAACCAAACTTCCCTCCACACCCTTAGGAAGATCGTCTCTACCCGCTGCCTCCACGGTCTTGAGTATTCAGCAGTTAAAGATAAACGAAGAACTTAGGTATTATATTGTTGCCAATGGAAGTCTAGCTGATTACGTTTCCTTTCACTTGACCAACCCGCCTCGACTGGTTGTGGACCTCATGGGAGTCAAGTCCACTGAGATAGAAGGAGGTTTGAGCTTTACAGGGCCATGGGTTAAAAAGGTGCGTGTTGGTCGATACACCACTAAAGTCCGGCTGGTCTTTGATTTAATACCAGAGAAGGGACTTCCATACGAGATCATCTCAGGGAAAGATCGATTGGTGGTCTCCTTCAGACCAGGCCCTAGCTTTCCATCCCGATAATCTCATATCAGTAATCTTCCGTATTAAAGACTACATATGGTTGCTAGTGCTCAAGAGCAATAGTGTGGATTAAAGTATGTAATCCACACTTCAGGGTCCATTCTGGACTTCAGATAATTACGCTTACCCTATGCTGATTAAGACGCAGAGCAGCTCGATGACCTTATATTCATAGATGCACGTGTGCTGCACAAATTGACTACTGCAGTAATTGATGGTGGCTTATCTGTCGAAGAAGCAAAGAAATAACTATCTAGGAAGGGCAGAGTAGAATTTGATAGTACCGATTCAACCTATTGACTCTGCTGCGCAGCATTATCATTTCATTGCATCTAGCCCGCTCCTGGTCAACTGCCCCTAGTAGTTATTCAGACAGAAGTATTTGGCATGCTAGTTGTTCTGGCGTGTTCGCCTGTTATGGTTGCGTCTGTCTCAATGCTTGAGACAACAGATACTACGATAACCAGGTTGTCACCAATTCTGATAACGTCACCATCTTCCAGCCGAACTGCTTCCACTCTTAGTCCGTTGACAATTGTTCCGTTTTTGCTTCCCCTGTCGGTGACAACTAATTTTTTCCCTTTTTTAGTGAAGCATGAATGGTGGCGGGAGACGCTGCTATCTCTGAGCACAATGTCATTATCACGATGACGACCAACTGTCAGCTTGCGCTTATCCTGTGGAATGTACTCCTTCATCGTGAGGTTTTGGAACTTCACTTCTAAGCGATACATACGGCACCCCTCGTAGATTTGACCCATTGAACTTCCGAGGGGTATTCCAGTCTGCTCAGGCAGGAAGTAAACTGTAGGATAGGAAAACAAAGCCCCTCGGTACGCCCAACAGAAGCCGTCATAGACCACAAACACGATATCATTTCAACCTTGGCCCTGCCAATCCGCTAGAATCGGAAAAAACCCTTCTTGGGTCGCCGCGGAGGTTTGGAAACAGGTTGTTGACCAGACGGCGGTACAGTTCGCCAAGAAAATGATAATGTATCTTCCATAGAGACAAAGTTGGAATTGCAGCTGGCACAGTGATAATGTTTACTGAATGGTACCATGCGCATCCATAGACTTCGCTTCATACGAGCATGCGGTCTGCTTTTGCATTGAGGACAGGCTTCCCCGATGGTAAATCTTGCCATTTTGGTACCCCTTGCACCTTCTTGAAAAAATGGGGAATGAAGCTCACAAGCCCTAGTTACGTCATCCGCGCAATAATAGAGCTTTACAAGAGTCGTGCCAAATCCCCTGAGAAATAAAACTTAATTATTGCTTGCAAAATACTAGGTAAAAATAGGTAGTATCACATTGACAGTAGGTAGGATCTGAGATTTACTTTGCTATTCTTGATGCCTATTTTCTCTCTAATTTTATTTCTGTGAAACTCAACTGTCCTAGGGGATGAATGTAATGCTTTTGCTATCTCTTTTGTGGTTTTTCCCTCCTTCACAAGATTTGCTATTTGAATTTCTGTGGGTGTTAGGCCTAAATATGTGGAGGACAACCTGCGTGAGAATGGGGAGACTATGTCGTTCAAATTTGACTCGAGGATATTTACATAGGTGACTTGATTATCATCCAGTCCACTGCTTTTTAACCTTGCAATGTAGGGCAAAACTAATTGCTTGACGTTAGACAAAGTTTTTTCTTCACTTTCTATCTTGTCCTCATTCCGCCGTTTCAGCAATACTCTCAAGGCAGTGTTTACTTCTTCAAGCTCAATGGTTTGAATCTCCAATTCGGCTTCTCTTTTTCTCAGCTTTTCGTTTAATTTCTCGAGTTCGGCCGTTTGCTGCTCAAGTCCGTCGTGAGCCTTTCGTAGCTCTGCTACGGCTCGCTTCCGCTCAGTGATATCATGAATAATCGAATACAAAAGCTCTTTACCATGCAGTCTGATCGGGCCACTGTATACTTCGACATCTCGGATTTCTTCACTCGCCAAACGGTGACGGAAGAAAAAGTGGTTGCGCTTTTCGGACTTCGCTCGCTCTATTTCCTGAAAAACCTGCTCGTTCGATAGCATATTGATATCGGTAATCTTCATTCTGGTGAGTTCTTCATGGCTCCAGCTATAAAAAGAGCACGCTGCTGGGTTGGCATCTACTATGTCTGCATTCTCTGGATCAATCAGGAGCATCACTGAGTGGTTGTTCTTGAAAAGGCTGCTGTAGCGTTGTTCACTCTCTGCTAGAGCCTTCTCAGCCCGCTTGCGCTCGCTAATGTCGCGAACAACACTCACCCAGCCGATCCGCTTGTCTTGTTCTTCTTTTAGCGCTACGACGGTGTGCTCAGTGGGGAAAACCGTTCCATCCTTGCGCTTCATGCTAAACTCAGGTAGATGAAAAAAACCCTGCTTGGTTATCGCCGGGTAAAGATGCTCTCGGAACTCTCGTCGTCGCGTCTTATCGACATGCAGGAAATCCGTCGTGCGGCCAAGCATCTCCTTGCGACTGTGTCCAAATATCTTTGTTGTGGATGGATTGCAGTCAACGATCTTAGGTGGAATGTCTGCGTCCAAAATGAAAAGAGCATCCAGCTGACTAACGAAGGTTTTTTCAAACAACTCTTTTGATTTCCGCAGAGCTTGCTCCTTCAGCTTGAGCCCGGCCTCTTTCTTCTCCAACTCAGCAATCCTATGGCGCTGTTTGGCCAATTCACTGATGAGTTGACCTCTTGTCTTCTTTTCCTCTTTCATATTGGATTACCCCAGGAGTATGAGATGGCCTTATTTGCTTTCACGATCTGAATCTGGTGGCTAGTTTAAGAGGATTTAAGGGGCATTGCAAGTTTGGTTACACAAAGCAAAATTTATGAGACGGGTGAACTCCTAGCAAGATACTGCGAAACTGTAGATTACATCCCTTAATTTATACTCACCTGATCTGCAATCTGGCACAAGATATAGTCGTCCATCAACGTAGCCAAAGAAAAGCCCCCACTGACCAGTCCAGCAACCAAGGCCAATGGGGGCAAGGATGATAGCGTGTCTCTTGCTGGAGAACCAGCGAAACTGCAAACTCGTCAACCTCTATTCAAGATCGAAAACCTAGTCCTTGGGGCCAGGTCAGATCGCATAGAGCATAGCGCACGGCGCATAGCGAAAAAAGAAGTGAATGGTAAATGGTGAACGGTGAACAGTCGCACAGCCAGCGCATGATCACTTTCCCGTTCACCTTATTACCGTTTACCTCACGCTTTGCGCTCTGCGCTTAGCGCTTTGCGTCAAGGGGGCAGTCCAAAGCCGGGCCTGCCGCGCCGTAGCCATGGCGAAGGCGGGTCCTTTGGGTCCGGATTCTTTATTCGATTGTTGTGTTTACTTAATTCCCATCTTTTTCTCCTTCAATCTATTCCTCAAAATCTAGATTCGCGGGTTGATCGAATTCTATTTTTTCAGACGTACCAGTGATAGGGAGCTTATTATCCACAACCTCAAACCTGAAGTCGTCTACCCGCACCTCACCGTTACCGATTATCCATACACCGAAATCTATCAGGCTTGTGTCACGAGGAATGTCCAAAACAATCATGTACTTATGCCAATCGGTATCGCCTTGGACCACTCTAT
>JASFGC010000127.1:0-9335 GCA_050123975.1 Syntrophobacterales bacterium
AAATCAAACTTTCAGATGCCAATAGCCATACTTGTATGGCTATTGGCGAGATTTGATGCATGGTAGGAATGACGGAGGTTTCAGGTGTCCCGCCTACGCTCTGTTGAGCTACGGCGTGGCAAGCAGGTTTCAGGTGTCAGGGAAAAAACAAAAAAGCTGAAACCTGTAGAAGATCCCGTCTGAAGTGAAGCGGCAGCGGGGAATATTGCTTGCCGCTCCGAAGCCTGTGAAGTGAAGGCGGTAACACTGAAATTTGAAATCGACAATCTTGTTTCGGCAGGTGCTTGCGGCGAGTTACTCAACCACCACAATGGTAACTCGTCGGTTCTCTGCCCGGCCGGCCGTAAGGCTGTTGTCCCCTACTGGTTTGACCTCACCGCAGGAAAATCCATTCATGCGTTGTAAGGGTACGTCATACTTTTGGTAAAGGTAGCCCATGACTGCCCTGGCTCTGGCGAGACCGAGTTGAAAGTTGTACGCTTCCGCGCCGAAAGCATCCGTGTGTCCCTGCAATTCAAAAAAGAAATCTGTGTTCCTTTGCACCAGGGGGACGACAACAGAGTCGATAGCAGCTTTGGCATCGGCCGAAAGAACAGAACTGTCGAACTCGAAGCGAATGGCTCCGTCATATTCAGTTGCCCCGGAAAAACTACTGTTTGTCAGTTGCGCGGCTCGAACCAACGAATCCTCAATTGAGGTGCAGGGCTCCACTTGCTCAAAGCTGGCCACCTCCTCTACCACCACTGCTTCTGTTTGGACGTGGGCTTTGGTGCTGCACCCTGCTGTTCCGAGCATAACAATGCCCAGAAAGGCGACAGTAGCTTTGAGTGCATGTCTCATGATTCTTCCTCCTCCCCATTGCGGCCTGTCGAAGTATTATATTTCCTTATCTTGTTAACCAGACCAAACTCCGTGCAAAACGCATGCCTAAGCTCAGCAAAACCACCCAGTTCTGAGTCTTAAGCCGCTTCATGCCACTTTTGCTATGTTTCGGAACGAGCAGATCACGTAATTTGACGCCTGAATGCAATAACAGGTATATTTTTGGTAACTTTGATAAGCAAGATCTGCCGTAAAGATTCGGATTTCATCTAAATTCTCATCCAACTATGGATATGGCAGTGGAGCTTTTTCGTTGACTTCAACCTTGCAACCGTGGTTTATTTTCCTGAAGGTGACATCATAGCGTCTCATATCACCTTTTCATTGGCGTGCACCTTGACGGGAAGAATGACGATCACCTGTTGTGGATTGAAGTGAATCTCAAGATAGACTGTTTCTGTCTGGTGGATGTGGATTTACCCGCTAGAATACAGCTATTCTGACAGTGGAGGCAGAAATATGGCTCTTGGAGGAGATGGTCGAGGCGGGCCACGTGTTAAGATCAAATGGCCTGTCACAGTAAAAACAGCTGATGGCACCATGGATGGGGTGACCCTTGATCTCGGTCCGGATGGTGCCTTTGTTTCATGTGCGAAGCCGGCGAGATTAAATGAAGTTGTTGACATAATTATCACTGCGCCTGACCAGCCCATCAAGGCGAGGGCTGAGGTAATCTGGTCAAACATCTACGGCCCTGATGACGACATTACTCCCCGTGGTATGGGGGTTCGGTTTATAGAAATATCTGGTGAACATCGGAGAGTCATAGCGAAGGTCGCTTTGGAACACCTCAAGTCGGAGAAAGTCGATCCCAGGGAGTTGGAGGCTCTGCAAACTCTCATCATTGATTCGGACGAACTTCCACCAAAGTGAGCCCTCAGGAACTACCATCTGAGCGAGGCAATTGGATTTGAAACCCACATATATGGTTGATAACAATGCAAGGGAGGGAAGAGATCATGAAGATTTCCGGCCACATCACCTTGATTTTCCTGCTTGCTCTTTCGCTGCTTACCGGTTGTGAGGCTACCCGTAGTCTTACGAGTTCCATTAGCAGCAGCCCGGATGAGAATCTGCTTGCTCAGGTGCCTGCCGAGCAGCGGGAGGAGGTCAAAAAGGCTGAATTTAACCTGCAGGTTGCAGAGGAAAAGATGGCACTTGCTGAGATGAAAACCGAGCTGGCTTCTCTGCAAAAGAAATATGCTGATTATGATGAAGATGCAACTGACGAGAATCGGAAGAAAGCGGAAGTTGGCGTGGAACTCGCCAAGTTGGAAGCCATAGATAAAGCGGGTCTGGGTGAAAAACAAGCAAACATAGAAGACATAGCTGACCTCAAGGCCAAAGAACTCAAGATTGAAGCAAACAGGATCAAGATCGAGGCAAAGCGAGACACCACGGGAGAAAAGATCAACGACCTGATGAAACAGATCGAGGAACAGGAGACAAAAATAATGAATCTGGAGGCTGCCGGGGTACCGGAGCCCGAGAAGACCGATGAAAAATCTGCGGAAGAAAAAGTCACTGAACCTGCAACGTAAAAGGGGGCGGCAGAACAGGTAGGCAATTCATAAGCCCTCAAGAAGCAACAACACTGCGCAAAAAAGCATTGAAACTCTCACCAGAGTTCATTGGACCGGTATTACAGGTTCCATGGGTATTCTTGTTTGTCTTTTCGAAGATCTTTTCTCGTTACCAGAGGATCAAGCCCGTTTATTAATCCAGGGAGGTAGCAACCATGACAAGTCTCTTACGGTCCAACATAGCTGAGGCGCGGTTGACCTATGAGGGCCGGTACGAAGCAAGGGAGATGAACAAGGAGAAAGTCTCCACTTTTAACCTGAGGCACCAGGAGGTGATGAATTTTTACGGCCTGGAATTGGCTGAAGGCACGGTATTCATCATTGAGGATCGGGTAAATGGGCTTTCCAATCTTGGCGTATTCAGAAGTAAGCAATTACGCCAGGGGGTGATCCTCGCGGCAGCCCTGCCGGCGGCGGCAGTTGCTCTCGACGGTTTCGATTCTTTGAAAGATCTACCCGAAGAGAAGCAAACCAAGGCAATGGTTAATCGGCTCAAAAGACGGAACGACCGAACCGCGGCCCAGGTTATGGGCGAGGTGCTCCAGATTACCACGGAGACCTTCGAAGTCGGCGACGAGGTCATTATCGAGAGTGCAATAACTGAAGGGGTCAGAGTCAAGCCGGGCCTAGAGGCAGGTGGTAATCCAACCATTCCGGTGGGCGCCCTCTTTGGTAAGAAAGAACACTGCAGCCGTTACGGCCGCGGTGTGAGCAAAGAAGTCACCAGGTTGTCAATGGGATCAGACGTGATCGACGGTACCGGCAAGTCGGTTAAGGGCCTTCACAGTTCCCTCACTGCCCTTTTTATCACAGAGTCCGATTTCAAAAGGCATCTGCCCGACATTTACGTGGAGCGCTGGATGGCTGGTGCCATGTTTCCAGAGTTCAACCCCAGGAGTACTGATCTGCAGGAGGAGACCAGGATAATCGCCGAAGCCTGTGGCATAACAGATCTGTCTGAAATGACCGCTTATTTTCTTGACAGACCTCGCCACAACCTCCCAATGGATCAGTTAAATAGTATGGGGGTGGCCACTCCATACGACAAGGATGGAGACCTCTTTCCGGCTGTGATCATGGGACTTGATGGTCTACGTTGTCCTGATGGTCGCGGTTTCCACAGCATGATCGGCGAAATAGGCGGGAGCGCAGAGTGGACGGTCGGTGCCCTGCCCCTGGTCTGGCGCGGTGGGCAGAGCCTGGGTATGCTTACCAGCCAGAGTTCGCTAACCAGGAAGGACCTCTCTCCAGAGGAACTTTGGAACGAGCGCTTCCACTACACCGAGGAAGAGCTCATCCTCCTTCAGGATGCACGTTTTGAACAAAAGCCGTTTTTTACGGTCTACGATTTAATGGATGAGCCCTTTGCCGGCGGAGTAAGTGCTTTCGGAGCCATCTCCGACAACTATTTTTTTCCTCATCTCAAAGGGGTCAAAGTGGACCGCGAGCGTGGTCTCATCACCACCAACACCATAATGGTAAACTCTCTCGGCAACATCGAACATTGGCAACTCACCTTCAAATGCATTGAAGGAATAGAGACCACAGACAAAAAGATGCAGTCACCAAAATCCGCATTGAGCGGTCTCGATGAGGCTGACATTCATAAACAGATCAAGGCCATGGCTGATGACCAACTCAAGCGCTTCAGACTGAAACAGTTCTTTGTCAATGAGTATTACCCGGCAATAATTCACACCGACGGCAAGATGGTGGTGCTCGAGAATACGGTGGAGGCCCTGATTGCCAGGGGGGCTCTCAGCGAGTATGATCGGGCTATAGTCAAGGCTGTGGTCACGGATGTGCCGGAATGGTTCGCCAACCCGGCTTAACCCCCGCATTGGGGTGATAAACCCGGGTTTACAGGTGGTGGCACATCAGTACAGGTCTAATGGCTACCATTGGTGTCCTTGTATTGGTTGGGATCTTTGGTCTGATCATTCTCTTGGATCGAAAAAAAACCCAACAAGAAGAGGCTGGCCCAAAGAGGGCTGTAGAAGAATACATGACCCCCACAGAAAGATGGGACGCACACGTGGAGCAGTTGCAGAAGCAGGAGTCCTAGGCCCGGATATTTTATCAATGGCCCGCTACTGATCCGTGATCAGCCTGACGGCTGCATCCGTAACAGAGCGCAAACGCCGGACGAGGGTGAGGATCAAGTTTCTAAAAAGTGGAGAAAGTGAGTCATATTCCTTGGTAAGCTTATCGTGATCAAGGACTCCCAATCTCACATTCCCCAGAGCCACTGCCGAAGCGGCGCGAGGAACCTTTCCCTTCTCCAGAAAGGCCATTTCACCCACCACGTGCTCCTCGCCCAGGGTGGTTATGGAAACCACACCTTTCGGGGTGCTCTTTTGGATCCTAACCTGGCCTTCCAAGATGATATAGATCCAGTCAGTGGAGGTGCCCTCTTTTAAAATGACATCTCCGTCTTTATGCTCTTCTTCTTCCAAGATTAAAAAGGGATCAATCTCTACCATAATTTCATCCGTTTGAAGTTAGCTGCAGGCGCAGGGCGGTGACAGAGAGAGGGAAGCGGTGCGGAAATGGAGACTGAAGGCGGATCAGGGTTCGCAGAATAGTGACGCCAATTGTTCGCAAAGATATGTGATGACTCCCAGCAGTTCAGACAACATTTCACTGGGAGTTCGGGGGGCACCATTTCAGGTTCATATCTCCTCCGTCAATCTGCAACCAAATCAATAAAGTAAAGGATCCGGATCCAAAGGACCCGCCTTCGCCATGGCTACGGCGCGGCAGGCCCGGCTTTGCAGTGCCCCCTGAGGGGGTTTCCATGCTCTTTCCCCCTTGCGGCAGTCTGCTGGAGTGATGGAGTAATAAAGTAATGAATGAAAGGACCAGTTCAAATTAGATTCGGGCTGTCATTATTGCCAACACTCCAGTACTCCAATACTCCAGTACTCCAAAAGAGCTTGCACCTGTACCGGCAAAGCCATTGTACTCTGACCTGGCTCCAAGGACCAGGTTTTCGATTTTGAATAAAGCTAACTAGTCGAGATAATAACGAAAGATTACCTGAGTGAAAAATACAGTAACTTCAGCGACACTGTCAATACGAAAAATCATTATCTTGACTGCTATTCACGGAACCAGCCAGGTAGCAGACAGTCGGTTTGCATCCCAATTGAATCTTGCTCGCTGATTCCCTAAGGTGCCCAATCTCAACCAATCCACCTCATCAATACGACAGGCAACGGCCATAAAGTTTTTACGGCCAATTTCAGTTTCAAAAAGCGAAGGGATCTTTTTAAGCAGAAAATCTGGTAATCCCGATGATGGTTTGGCAACGGGAGTACCGGGCGCATCCACCGTGCAATAATTAAGGCGACTTGTGGCCTTGGTTTCCGACCACTGTTTGTCAGCGAACTGGTCATCCGTGTGTAATGTCGCCGATCCTGCAATTCTCAATTGGATCTTCTTGGCTGGATGATAAAAAAGCCAACTGACTTTAGCAAAACTCATAATCTCTTGGGCTTTGGCGGCTCGGGCGTCAGTATGACAAACCAGAAGGAGGTCGGACCGGATGGCCTTTCTTAAAATAACGGTGCGCAGACGACAGCCATCTTTTCCGGTTGTTCCGAGAACCGGCCAATGAAATGGATCATTGCTGTCGGTAACGCCGTGTAAAAGCATCGACCACATGTCATCCAATATGCCATCAAGCGTATCTCGATCTGGTTTAGATAGGTTCATTTAACCCCCAAATTCGGTCTGGTTTACCATGATTAAAGAAACATAGTAAATCTCAGGCATCTACAGCAGGTACATTCTTATATGGCTTTAACGAGATAACTACTAAATGCGGTAGCGCCCTTTCAATCACTGAAGTGTAGATTAAAGTATGTTATATGAAGTCCCAGTGGAATGGTAGGAGAGTTTACATTATAACGCTATGGGGAAACTAGAAGCCACCTGTAATGTAGAAAGGTGCCCAGAAAAACGGGCTGTTGTACTCCTTCGAATTTATCATATTCAATTGAGCTTGTCTCAGAGCTTCTGACTCATCCAAGTTCCGGATATTTCCGTAAAACTCCATCATAAGTGAGGCTGTAGCCTCATCACTGATGTTCCAAAGGCTTCCCAACACCGACTTTGCCCCCGCATAAATAAAAGCTCTTGTCAATCCAACAACTTCATCACCCTTGCCTATGTGGCCGATTGCTGTTTGACATGCACTGGTCACCACAAGATCAGCATTGATATCCATGTCAAATATTTCCCCAGCCTCTAGCCTACCATCTTCCCCATTTCCTGATGATAGTCGAATACTGGAGGCGAGAGGCGCTTCAGCAATGTATTCACCATGACTTGCAAAATGAATGATATTGTATTCTTGAGCCAAGCTCTTTGCAGAGGCCTCACTAGCCTCTTTTCTCTTCAGGATCCTTGTCGAAGGAAAAACCTCTTTAATCATCTCAACTTCTTTCTCTGCAGCAGGCAAGTCAAGAGTCATATCGTTCAGGTCAGGATTCCCAAAGGCAAGTATTCTGAGACTATCCTTTCTGCCCTCCTTCTTAAGAAACTCAAGGACAGATAGACTGGGACTATAGCTAATTGAATATTTTTCTACTAAGTACTGATTTCCATCATGAAGAGCCTGGAAGGGGAGGTAATTTAGAATACCATAAGGAATAATGATCACTTTATTGCTAACCAGATATTTCTCGACTGGGGAAAATAACATCTCGTATAGTTCTCGATGCGCATAAGATAAACTTTCTGTGGGTTTCGCTGTTACAGTGAGACCTCTTTTCTCTATCTTAGTAAATACAGAGTTGCGGAAAGATTTGACTAAATCCAATATTTTCTGACGAGAGACGTCTTTCTTTACAGCTTCAATGCTATTGTGGTCAATCACCCAAACATAAAGTGCATCATCTGATAGATAATAAGCTACTATTTGTAAGCCTTCCGGCAGCTTCTTCTGGATTTCGTCAGGCGATACTGGAATAACATTGTATGTCAAACCGAACTGCCGATCTAGCCCAGCTGCTTGTCTGAGCGTGGTGTTATAACTCTCTAACTGTTTAGAATATCTTGTATCTTCCTGGTAGACTGTTCTGAGTTTAATACCAGCCTTCTGTGCTGCCTCAACCATATCATCTTCAAGCATTGAAAGAGATTCAAGTATTCCATTGGCTCTCTGGCTCAACATGTATCCGGCCATGCCCTTTGCGCCAATTTTCTTACTTCCGAGGGAGTCGAGAAACCTGCGAGACCTGGCTTTTTCTGCGACCTCAAGTGCATGATAACTGTCCCTCCTTTGATGATAAGCCTCAATAGCGTAAGTGTACACAGGAAGCATCTCCTCCCAGTATTCGTAATCACTGTGGCTGAGTGCGGTCGGTCTAATGTCTTCCAGGCAACCGATAGCTTCAGTAAGCGGGACCAGGGGATCCTTTCCCGCTTTTTTCATAAGTTTTGATTTTTTCAACAATGCAAAGAGCTTTAGATTACTAGGATTTCCTAGACTATCTATATCTGACTCTATTTTGCTAAGTGTTGATAGCCCTTCATTAAAGCGGCCTAAAGCCATATAGCATTGGCTGAGAGCAAGTCCTGTGTAAATATGCATCGCTCGAGACCTTAACTCAGAAGGTCCACTTATGTGCTTATAACTGGAATAAAGACCTTTAAGTCTAGGAATAGCCTTCTCATACTTCTCCTGCTTCATATAAACAAGGGCAAGTGCCCGACTCAGCGATAATGGTCTTATCTTGGCGTAAGTAGTTGTTCTTGCTCTCAAATCTCTCAAGATCTCCTCAGCTGAGTCGAGTTTGTTCATTTCAGTTCGCACACGTGCTAAAGAAAACTTGATACCCCAACGATTCCATTCAGCCTGGGCGCTACAGTAGTCCAACGCAGTTAAGAATGCATTTTCAGCCTGCTCCAAGAATCCAAATTCGAAATGTCTAATTCCTAGGTTTTGATAAGCCCGGGCAACCAAATTTCTGTTTCCGTCTTTCTCAGCTTCATCGATGGCTTTCTCGCAGTATCTCAAACTTAACTGGAGGTTGCCTATTTCTGAATAGTAAATCCCAAGAAATCCATACGCATCAGCTAAATTAGCGAAACTGTGTCCCCATCTACTATCAAATCCCATGCTAACTTTTGAAAACAACTGAGTTTGAGTTAACAGTATATACCTTTCCTCCTGCGTCATGCTGTCGAGAAATGAATATTGTCTTTCTTGCAGCATATCGTAATATCTTGAGGCTCTCATAAGTGATTCAAGGGCATAATTTACATTCTTACTAAATTCCTGAGAATCACCAGCCAATTTATAGATATTTGCCTTCAACTTGTATAGTCTATAAATAGTCGTGGAATACAGTTCCTCATCAACATACGCAAAGTACTTAATAGCATTATCAAGGATTGTTAATGCTTCAGTATTTTCTTCACTTAAGATGAGTTTTTCGCTCTTTGTTTTGGAAAGAAGACCGAGGGTGAGGTTGATAATCTTTGAGTTTGGTTTCTTATAGCGGATGAAGGTAAGGTCTGAAAGGATACTATCTAGATCATTGTGCTTGAATATTAAAATACCTGTTTTGATAGGCTGTGATTTTTTATCGATGCCTATCTGGAGAATGCCTGAAGCTTTAGCTTGATAAATTTCACCGCTATCAACGTCTAAAGCATCAAAAGATTCACCGTCGTCTCCAATTCTGCCGTTGACCGCATAGATAAAACCTATAGGGTACAAGGGGGTCAGAATTATTGCATCCCCTTCTTTAACCTGAATTCTAGTATGTTTCCATTTGTTAACCCTTACTTCTTTGTAATACTTGAGATTCTTTATTCTACCGTCTTCTAGAATTTTTGAGATGCGCGATCTCGCGGCAC
>JASFGC010000128.1:0-9263 GCA_050123975.1 Syntrophobacterales bacterium
ACAAGCATCAGAGCATCCGAGACAATCTTAGAGTCGAGATCTTCAGAACTTTCCCCTTTCATCCTCTGTTCGATGATCTGGCAAACCTGATCGGTTACCTCTTTTTCAGTCCCTATATCAGCAAGAACCTTTCTGGTAATCACGCTGGGGCTATCCCCTTGGAATGAGGAAGCTCCATGCTGCCCGGCTGGTTGAGAATTCAAGACCAAGTTTCCCAGAATTGTCGCCGCGAATACCACTTTCGGTTGGCCACCCTCTCCATCGAGAATTTCCTCTGCCAGTTCCGCTATTTTTTGGCTGCGCTCAAGACTTGAATCCTCCGGTTTCAGTGCAATCCTGGCAGTAACCAGAAGCCGATCACGGTAGAGAGCCTTGAGATTTTCCCCTTCGAACATCTCCGGCATGCATTGCTCAGCGTACTTGCAATATTCCAGGCAACCCAGGTCGCGCTTGGGGTTCAGAAAGCGATGCCCGCACTTGCACGTACGTTTGCTATCGTCTTTCCAGAATTCCACCGGCCGGTCACAATTAGGACATCTTACATCATAGATATCGTCCGGCTTCCAGAACATGGTGTTCTGACCAGGGCAGGTGATGTCACCTTTTTCCATTGGTCTACCTCCTCCAAGTGTCGCCTTTAGTCTATCTGAGTGCAGAGGAGATGGCTTTGACTTAGGTCAATATCCAAAAAACAGTGGTTTGCTCGAACATTGGATTGCTCGGATGACTAAGAATTCCAAGTATCAAACCTCAAGGTTTCAGGTGTCCCGCCTCCGCTCAATCGAGCTACGGCGTGGCAAGCAGGTGTCAGGAGGCGTAAGGCACACGGCTCAAGGCTCAGGGCACAAGGCAAAATCCGAAATCCCACATCTCACATCCCACATCTGCAATTCCGCAATCCGCAATCCGAAACCGGGAACCCACCCGAAGGGTGGGAGTCCGCAGGACAAATCACCTCACTGCGCTTCACTCAATATGTCCTCCGGAGGCTCACATACCGTCTCACCCGATTTCTTCATCTCCACATAATAGGCTGCAACCAGCGCGGCAGTGCAGCCGTCAGCAGCGGCTACCACGATCTGCTTGGCATATTTTTCTCTCAGATCACCGACCACGTAAATACCCGGCATATTCGTCTCACACTTCTCGTTGGTGACCACATAGCCATCAGCATTCATTTTTATGCCGGCCGGTACCAGCTGGTTGTTGGGAATAAAGCCCACAAAGATAAAGACACCATCGGTGGCCAATTCCCTCTGTTCGCCGGTTTGGGTATCCTGTAGATCGACTGCATTAACGCCTTCGTCATTGGCTTTGATTTCGGTGACAATCGAGTTCCACAAAATTTCAATCTTACACTCATCTTTGACCCGCAGCTGCAGAATCATGCTGGCCCGCAGTGCATCCCGCCTGTGGACTAGGTAAACGTGTTTAGCAAGTTTAGCTAGGTAGAGAGCTTCTTCGGCGGCTGTATCGCCTCCGCCCACCACCACTACTATTTTATCCCTGAAAAAGAAGCCGTCACAAACCCCACAGTAGGAGACTCCCTTTCCATAGTATTCATCCTCGCCAGGAATATCGAGCTTGCGGGGACTGCCACCGGTGGCCAGGAGAACTGTGTGCGTCTTTAGGGTGTCGCCGTTGGCGAGCCGAACGGTATGAAAATCCAGTCCCGGCTCTACTGCCACAACCTCTTCCTGGACGATCTCCATGCCGTATGATTGAGCATGCTGAAGGAATTTCTGGGACAGTTCGTAACCAGTTATATGCTCAAAACCGGGATAATTCTCGACACCGTCAGATATAGCCACCTGACCACCAACAGCGCCTTTTTCGATGAGGATCGTCTTCAACGCTGCTCTCTTGGCATATATTCCGGCACTAAGCCCGCCAGGGCCACCTCCAACGATTACGACATCATATAAATCAGCCTCCGACATCAAAAGCCTCCCTTCGAAAATATAATCTCGTAGCGACCAAACGGGTCAAAACTGTTTCCACTACCTATCAATAATAATAACGATTGCAAATAGTCATTTTATCTGACTTTTCTGGAGAAGTCTAATTCGCCTCGACGATTTGTTGGTAAGCACTATAGTAATTCGGATTGCGGATTGCGGATTGCGGATTTAAGAGAAAGGAGTCAGGAGACAGGAGTCAGGAGTCAGCAAAAAGAGGTAGCCCGCTTTTCATTTTTTATTCTGGATTCTGAATTCTTCTTTACTATGGTGCCTAGTGTCTAGTTCTTAGTGCCTACTTGTCAGCGCCTTGGCTGGCACAGCCATCAGCGTAACCAGGGCCTTGGCCACCAGTTTTTCCAATCCATTACCTTGACTGAAGACTTCAGAGTCAGCCACCAAAATATTCTTACCCTCCTTGACCACCTGGGCACGACAAACGAGTGCATCGCCCGTGGCTGGTCGGAGGAAATTAATCTTGAATTCCAAGGTGAGGATCCGATAATCCTTTGTAACAACTGAAAAGGCAGCGTAACCGGCAGTATGGTCCGCCATTGTAGACATCACACCGGCATGGGCAAAATCATCCTGCTGGCTGTGCGCTCCAGTGAGTTTTAAGCGTGACTCTGCCCGCCCGTGCTCCAATGAAACCAGGTTGATACCACAGGTCTTGATGAAGCCTTGGAAAAACTCTTCTTCTAAGCGAGCAATTCGTTCCTTACTGATTGCTTTATCCATACGGATGGCCTTTTTCTTGCCCTCTTATCCAAAGGAGTCAGGAGCCAGGAGCCAGGAGTCAGAATCCAGAGAGGCACACGGCTCAAGGCTCAGGGCACAAGGAGAGAATTTAGCGCTTACGTGCTTTGTGCCTTTCATCAATCTGCAATCTACAATCCCTTAATTCCGCAATTGTCCTTCGGACTCCCACCCTGCGGGCGGGTTCCCAGTTTCGCAATCCCAAATCCGCAATTCCCCAGGTGCCTCATGCCGATCTCTCTCCTACTACCGCAGCAACTGGCGCGCAATTATCAGTCTCTGGATTTCACTCGTGCCTTCGTAGATAGTACAGACTCGCACATCTCGGGCCATCCGCTCCAGGGGGTGTTCACGAGAATAGCCGTAACCTCCAAGAATCTGCATGGCGTCATAGCAGGCCCGATTTGCTGACTCGGAGGCGTAAAGCTTGGCCATTGAAGCTGCTTTTGTAAAGTCTCTACCCTGGTCCTTTAAGTGGGCGGCCTGGAGCAGCAATAGCCGCGCTGCTTCGAGTTCAGTGTAGCGGTCGGCCAACTTCCATTGAATCGCCTGGAATTCGGCAATGGGCCTACCAAACTGTACTCGCTCTTTGGCATATTCTTTCGCATAATCCATTGCCGCCAAACCGATGCCCAACGCCAAAGAACCAATGCCGATCCGGCCTCCGGCCAACTCTGAAACCGCAATTCGATAGCCATTGTTAGCGTCGCCCAGTAGATTTTCCCGGGGCACCCTACAATCTTCCATTACTAATTCATTGGCTGCAGAGCCGACCTGCCCCATCTTTTCTTCATCTTTGCCCACCACAAAACCGGCAAACTCCGGTTCAACCAGAAAGGCGCCTATGCCCTCGCCCCTAGGTGCGTCTTTGTCAACAACAGCCCAGATAATGAAGACTCCAGCATAGGCACCGCTGGTAATGAATATTTTCCGTCCATTGAGAATCCAGTGATCTCCCCGGAGAATTGCAGTGGTGCAAACAGCCGAGGCATCGGATCCAGCCTCAGGCTCAGTGAGTCCGAAGCCGGCAGCAGGGTATTCACCGCTGCAAATTCTGCTGAGGTACTTTTTCCTCTGTGCTTCGGTGCCCATGGACTCAATTGCTTCTGCCACCATATTGGTCACCGAGGTGGTCACTGCGGTTGCGGCACAACCCCGTCCCAGTTCCGTCAAGACTAAACTCAGGGCCACCGAGTTGCTATCGGTACCCCCGTAATCAGAACGAATATTCACACCCATAAAACCAAGCTCTGCCAGTTTCTTCAAATTTGCCAGAAGGATATCTCGATTTTTGGTGCGATCCAGCTCTGCTGCAGCAGTCTCAAGCTCTTGTTTAGCAAATCGCGCCGCCGCCGCTTGAATCAGTTTTTCTTCTTCAGTCAACTCAAAAAGCATTCCGCTCCTCACTATTGTGCTTCGCGGTTGGAGGTTTGAGGATCGCTCCGCTTGAGGTTTGAGGCAAGAATCCTCTGCCTCTAACCTAGAGGCCCGTAGGGCCGCTCCTCCAACCTAACACCGCAGGACGCTATGCGCTTTGCGCTATGCGCTCTGCGCCATTACATATTGCGGCGGTATTGCCCGCCAACGTCGAAGAGTGCTTGGGTAATCTGTCCCAGGCTGCAATATCTTACCGTGTCCATCAGTTCAGCAAAGATATTTCCCCCAGACAAGGCCACCTGTTGCAATCTTTCCAGGGCAGCCGGCGCGTCCTTTTCATGCCCTCTCTGAAATTCCTTTAACCTCTTGAGTTGCGACTGCTTCTCCTCTTCGGTAGCTCGGGCCAATTCCGTAGAGCAACTCAACGATTCGGGTTCATCACCCGGCTGACGGAAAGTGTTGACCCCGATGATGGGTAATTCTCCGCTATGCTTCAAGCGCTCATAATACATTGACTCTTCTTGGATTTTACTGCGCTGATAGCCGGTCTCCATGGCACCCAGAACTCCGCCTCGTTCTGTGATCCGGTCAAATTCTATCAGCACCGCTTCTTCCACCAACCGAGTCAGCTCTTCGACAATGAAGCTTCCCTGATTGACGTTTTCATTCTTGGCCAAACCCCACTCTCGATTGACGATGAGCTGAATGGCCAAAGCCCTTCTCACCGACTCCGTAGTGGGGGTCGTGATGGCCTCATCATAGGCGTTGGTGTGCAGGCTATTGCAGTTATCGTAGATGGCAACCAGAGCTTGCAGGGTGGTACGAATGTCGTTGAGCTGAATTTCCTGGCTGTGCAGAGATCGACCTGAGGTCTGGATGTGGTACTTAAGCATCTGCGAACGGAGGGAGCCCCCGTACATATCTCGCATGGCCAGAGCCCAGATGCGTCGGGCGACCCGACCGATCACAGAATACTCTGGCTCCATACCATTGGAGAAGAAGAACGACAGATTAGGAGCAAAGCTATCCAGATCCATCCCGCGCGACAGATAATATTCCACATAAGTAAAACCGTTCGCCAGGGTGAATGCCAGCTGGCTTATGGGATTTGCCCCAGCTTCAGCAATGTGATAGCCAGAGATGGAGACCGAGTAAAAATTGGCCACCTTGTTTTCAATAAAGAACTCCTGGATATCCCCCATCATTTTCAGGGCAAAGTCGATGGAAAAAATACAGGTATTTTGTCCTTGGTCTTCCTTGAGAATGTCTGCTTGCACAGTGCCGCGTACTGTACTGAATACATGAGCTCTGATCTGCTGGTATTCCGTCTCTGTAGGCTCGCGTCCCTGCTCCTCCTTGAATGCATCCGTCTGCTGGTCAATTGCAGCATTCAAAAACATCGCCAGGATTATCGGGGCCGGACCGTTGATGGTCATGGACACCGAGGTATTGGGGGCGCAGAGGTCGAAGCCGTCGTACAAAACTTTCATATCGTCCACGCTACAAACACTGACACCAGAGGTACCTACTTTGCCGTAAATGTCCGGCCTCTCATCGGGATCGTAGCCATACAGAGTTACCGAATCAAAGGCAGTGGAAAGACGCTTGGCTTCATGGTGCTCGGAGAGCAGCTTGAAACGGCGATTGGTCCTTGCCGGGTCACCCTCGCCCGCGAACATCCGCGTGGGTTCCTCGTCGGTGCGCTTGAAGGGAAATACTCCTGCCGTGAAGGGAAAGCGGCCGGGCACATTCTCCTCCCTCAGCCAGCGGTATATTTCACCCGGATCTTTGAAGCGGGGCAACACTACCCGTGGAATTTTCTGCCTAGAAAGGGATTCGGTATGGAGTGGGACTTTGAACTCACGTTCTCTTACCTTGTAGACGAATTCATCACCGCTGTAGGCCTCTTTTATCGCAGGCCATTCCTTCAGCAGTTGGTGTGTCTCCTCGTCCAACTCCTGCTCAGCCTTGGCTGCCTCCTCTTTCAACCGTGCCAGGATGTCGGCAGGATCTTTGGGCTGTCCGGCTTCTTCTAGCGTTGCAGCCGCCTGCTGAAGATGCCAGTGGCGCCGTACCATCTCAGCCTGCTCACCAGTACGACGATGATGCGCCCGAACTGTCTCTGCAATTTCTGATAAGTACCGAGTGCGCTCGGGTGGAACGATGATGGTCTTGGAAGAGGAGGTGTGGTTCTCTGGCCGTGGAAGGCTTGAATCGAAACGCACCCCTGTTTTTTCGTCAATTCCATCCAAGATAGCTTGATACAGTGCGGTTACTCCATCATCGTTGAACTTGGAGGCTATGGTCCCGAATACCGGCATATCTTCCGGCGGCCGCTCCCATTCACTACGGTTGCGCTGGACCTGTTTTCTCACCTCTCGAACAGCGTCGTCGCCGCCCCTCTTCTCAAACTTATTCACCACGATCAGGTCGGCAAAATCAAGCATTTCGATCTTTTCTAGCTGAGACGGGGCACCGAACTCGGGTGTCATCACATAGGTGGATAGATCCACCAATTCGATAATTTCGGCGTCTCCCTGGCCAATTCCTGCGGTCTCTACGATGACCAGATCGAAACCTGCAGCCTGCAGCACTTCAATGGCATCCCCTATCGCCTCTGACAGCTCGGTGCGTGATTTGCGGGTGGCGAGGGAGCGCATGTAAACCCTCTCGGTACTTATGGCATTCATCCTGATACGATCACCCAACAGAGCGCCACCGGTCTTTCGGCGAGATGGGTCAGTGCTCAGGATGCCAATGTTGATCTCCTTGAAATCGTTGAGAAACCGAAGGATCAGCTCGTCAGTTAGGGAAGATTTTCCCGCCCCGCCTGTGCCGGTTATTCCCACCACCGGTATTGTGCGCTCTTTGAGCCTCTGGCTGATGTGGGCCCTGAGCCTAGCCAGATGACCATTTTCCTCGGCTTTGGCAAGCTCCATGGCGCTGATGAGCTTTGCCACCAGCGGCTTGTTTATTGGCTGTAGCTGATCAAGTTCAAAATCGCTACCACTTTCCAAGGTGGGGAAATCAATCCTTTCGACAAGATCGTTGATAATACCTTGCAAACCATGGTGGACGCCATCTTCTGGGGAGTAAATCTTCTCAACTCCGTAGGCCTCCAGTTCCTGGGCCTCCTCTGGCAGAATAACTCCACCACCGCCACCAAAAACCTTGATATGAGGAGCACCCTTCTCTTTCAGCAGGTCAACCATATATTTGAAAAACTCGATGTGTCCTCCCTGGTATGAAGAAACGGCAATTCCTTGGGCATCCTCCTCGATAGCAGCATCAACAATCTCGTGAACTGAACGATTATGCCCTAGATGGATTACCTCCACTCCTGTGGCCTGAAGAATACGCCGCATGATGTTGATTGCAGCATCATGGCCATCGAAGAGAGAAGTGGCCGTTACCACCCGAACTGCACATCTGGGTTTGTATACCTCCGCTCTAGCCGTCATCACACTCTCCAATCCTATTTCGACCCAAACAGCTCACCGCAAATTAAGGCTGTTTGGATGGTGATATACTCCTCAATGCTATAGTGGCGCCGAAGAAACCAGCGTCTAAAAGTCCACATATGTCCCAAAACCGTGATATTATGGGCCACCAAGTCTAGAGCCCGTTCTTCGAGAGCAGGCACCTCGCCCGCTTCTATTAATCTCTTCAACATCCCTTTGAACAACCCAGTGAATCTAACTTCGTTTTCCAAAACCTTTTTGCGCCAACGGTTGGGCAGCGACTGGGTTTCCTGGTAGACCAGCAATATGTGGTCACTCATGCGGTCGCACACCAGGAAGTATTCCCGGATTACTTCCGCCAGCGTCTCGCGGCCTCCAGCTGTCCTTGCCAGGGCCTCGCTGATCTGTCTCTCTGCCTCAGCATGAATTACATCGCAGACCAGATACAGAACATCCTCTTTGGTAGAGACGTACTCGTAGACTGAGCCGATGGACAGCTCAGCCTTCTGGGCTATCTCGCGCGTGGTGGTTTTGTGAAAGCCCTTCCTAATAAACAACTCAACTGCTGCGTCCACTATCTGACGCCGTCTCCTCTTTACCAGTTCCGGGTCTTTGACCTGGGTGGGAACATCTTTCAGCAAGGATAGGTCTTTTTCCATAATGATCTTCTCTTGGGTCTTAGTCTCATCGTCCTAACTTAAATGCCCTCTGTAGCATAGAGCATAGGGCATAGAGCATGGGGAAAAGCCAGCAGGCAGCGTCCAGAAAACAATCGCAGCTCCAAGATCTCCTGTAGGAGCAAGCTCCGTTTGCGATTCAAACGGCTTTAACGACTTTCCTTGTGCCCTTTGCCTTGTGCCTTGCGCCTTTCCCGAACGAGCGCTCAGTCAGTTCTTATTGGTAGCACGGAGGGTGGAATATGTCAAGAAATTTAGCGAGGGGAGGTTCTAGCTCGATTGTTTCTGGTAGGTTAGTACAGGTGGTCGACACGGGGACTCGGTGAGACGGTGACGCGGCGAGTGAAAGGTATCGACCTCATTTATCTCCGCGTCTCCGTGTCCCCGCGTCGACGCGTCGAGTTGAATTCCTTCCCCTTCTCTCACTCTGGGTCATCGGTAATCAGTCCTAGCCTTCTCGCCTGCTCATACGTCACCTGGGCGAGGCGAACCGAAGCCGCATCAATCATCTTGCCGTCTAGAGCCGTGGCTCCTTCGCCACTGGCCTTGCCCGCTTCATAGGCCTGCAAAATCATCCGGGCCCGGCTAATGTCTTCAGCATTTGGCGTGAAGGTCTCATTGATGGTGTCCAGCTGAGCAGGATGAATCGCCCATTTGCCATCGTAACCCAGGGAAGCTGCGTGCTGGCAGGATTTTTTCAGTCCTGCCTTATCCTTGAAATCTCCATAAGGAGCGTCTATCGCAGCCAGCCCCGCTGCTTTTGCCGCCATCACCATACGACTCATAGGGAAGTGCCAGCGATGCATGAGGTCTTCCTCTGTATCACCGTGGCCGCTCACATCGCTGCTGGGCATGGTAAGCGAGGCCCCGTAATCGGCTATGCCAAAGACCAGCGTTTCCAGACGAGGGCTGGCAAAAGCTATTTCCTTGACGTTTAACATCCCCAGAGCTGTCTCAATTGAGGCCTCCAGGCCGATAGTATTCTTCAGGCCCACGTTCATTTCAATCTGACGCAAGAGCAGGGCTACGAATTG
>JASFGC010000129.1:0-9206 GCA_050123975.1 Syntrophobacterales bacterium
ATCACTCTTTCAAATTGAGAACCACATGAGGTTGGCTTCTTTGCAACGAAGGCATCCACGGCTTGTGGCCACGTTTGTCATCATTCCTTCCCTGTTTTTCGCCGTGGGCTGCAGTTCCAATTGTAAAAGCACGGTGACCAATTGATCTACTGGTTAAAAAGCATCTGTGAAAATGACGCAGATTCAAGAGATTCACCAAGAACCTGAGAAGCATGGTTATTCGATGGTAGACGGATAACTGCGGTTAGAAATTATAGAGGCAAATTGGAGGTAAAGGAGAAGAAAAAAATGAAACCAACGATGAAAGATTTCTTGGATGACCTGAAGCTCTCGAGAAGAACTTTCATGAAAGCCTCGGCAGCTGCAGGTACAGCAATAACCGCAGGAGCTGCACTGAAGCCAACTTTCAGGGCTCTTGCTGAGGCGAGCGCCGTTCCATCTGGTGGAAAGGGTGAATGGAGGGCAGCCACCTGCCAGGGTTGCACTTCATGGTGCTCAAAACAAGTGCTGGTAATCGACGGTCGGGCTGTGAAGACGAGAGGAAATCCCAACTCGAAGGTGAATGGCAAGGCCAGTTGCCCGAAAGTGCATCTGGGTCTGCAGCAGGTCTATGATCCTGACAGAATCAAAACCCCCATGAAGAGAACCAATCCCAAAAAGGGCAGGAATGAAGATCCAGGTTTTGTCCCCATATCCTGGGATGAAGCGCTAAGCACCTTCGCTGACAAAATTATGGAGCTGAGGAACAACAACGAAACTCACAAGTACATGCTGATGCGGGGAAGATATTCCTATATGCGGGATGTCCTCTACGATCGTATGACCAAGATTATAGGATCACCAAACAATATTTCCCACAGTTCTCTCTGTGCCGAAGCAGAGAAATTCGGGCCCTTTTACACGGAAGGATACTGGGGCTACAGGCAGTATGATGTTGAAAATGCACGCTATATCCTCATCTGGGGTGCCGATCCACTGTCTGCCAATCGCCAAGTCTCTTACTATTCGAGCGCCTGGGGTAAAGCGATCGACAGGGCCGAAATTGCAGTTGTGGAACCCAGGCTCTCTTCCACGGCTGCCAAGGCAGATGAATGGCTCCCAGCCAAGCCGGGGGAGGACGGCGCTCTGGCCGTTGCTATCTCTCATGTTCTTCTGACCGAAGGTCTCTGGTACAAGGATTTCGTGGGAGACTTTAAGGATGGAGTGAACAAATTTGCTGCTGGCCAGGAAGTAAATGAAGAGGATTTCGAAGAGAAGCACACCAACGGCATTGTCAAGTGGTGGAACCTGGAGTTGAAAGATAAAACGGTGGAATGGGCTTCACAGAAGACCGGTTTACCGGTTGAGCAAATCAAGCGAGTAGCCATCAATTACGGCAAAGCTGCACCGCATGCTATCTCCTGGCTCGGCGGCGGCCCCTGTATGCAGGTCAGAGGAGGCTACACCGCGATGGCGGTCCACGCCCTGAACGGAATTGTGGGGGCGGTTGACAACGTCGGAGGTACCCTGAAAAGCAATAAAGAGTACACCTCAAAGTTCCCTAAGCCAGACGATTTCATGGATGAGATCGCCAAAAAAGGAAAAAAACACGAAAAGATTGATCAAAGAGGAAGAAAACAGTTTCCTTGTATTAAATCAGGGAAGCCCGGAAGCGCAGTTATTACCAACAATGCGGCTGACGGTATAATCAACGAGGACCCATACGAGATCAAAGTTGCTGTTGGCTACATGAACAACTTCGCCTTCTCTGCCCCACAGCCTGAAAGGTGGGAAAGGGCCTTGTCCAAGATACCTTTTGTGGTTCACATAACCACTAATGCCTCGGAGTTCTCCTGGTTTGCCGACATCGTTCTTCCCAACACGCACCACATGTTCGAGAAGTGGGGATACGTAAAGTCCATCGGAAACGGCTACCGGCAGGTCACCCTTCTCCAGCCGGTGATTGAACCGGTGTGGGACTACAAGACGGATGAGACCGAAATCCCCTGGCTGCTTTCAGAGAAACTGGCAGAAAGGGGCTTCCCCAATCTGCTCGACCATTACAAGAAGTACAAAGATCCTGAGACCGGTAAAGCCCCCACCAATGAAAAAGAATTTGCCCTCTACGCCCTGAAATATGCCACCCAGAATCTTTGGGATCCGGCCAAGCACAAGGGTGGAGACAAATTCAACGGCTGGGAAGACTTCAGAAAAACCGGGGTCTGGAATTCCAAACCCTACCCGTACCGTAAGCGGTGGGGAAATTTTAAGAAGACCAAGACCAAGAAGTTCGAGTTTTACAGTGAAACCCTGAAAGCGGCCTTGACAAAACATGCCGACAAACATGAAACCAGCATTGATGACATTTTGGAAACCTGCTTCTACCAGGCCAGGGGTGAAATGGCCTTCATTCCACACTATGAAGAACCATTTGTAATGGGAGACGAGGCCGAATATCCCTTCGTCCATGTGGATTACAAATCGAGGTTGAACCGTGAGGGTAGATCTGCCAACTGCGCCTGGTATCACGAGTTCAAGGACGTTGATCCCGGAGATGAGAGGTGGGATGACGTTGCCAAATTCAACCCTGTAGATGCCAAAAAGATAGGAATAAGAAATGGAGACAGGATAAGGCTCATATCTCCCACCGGAAAACTGGAGTGCACCGCCAAGCTCTGGGAAGGTGTCAGACCAGGCACCATAGCCAAATGCTATGGCCAGGGACATTGGGTCTACGGCAGGTTGGCATCCAAGGAGTTCGGCAAGGTGCCCAGAGGTGGTAACAACAATGATCTCATCCCGGCGCAATATGATCGTCTCAGCGGTAGTTCAGCATATTATGCCGTTACCAGACTTAAAGTCGAGAAAGTCTAAGGAGGGAACAAAATGCCAAAATATGCCATGGTCATCGACCTTCAGAATTGTGTCGGATGCGGCGCCTGCAGCATAGCCTGCAAGAACGAAAATAATCTCTCTGAGGGAATTTTCTGGTCGAGCAAAATAACCGAAACTTCGGGCACTTTTCCCAACGTCAGGTATCACTACACTCCGACACTGTGTAACCACTGTGAAGACGCCCCCTGTGTCAGGGGCTGTCCCACACAAGCCATGCACAAGCTGGACAGCGGCATTACCATGCATGATCCCAAAAAATGCATCGGCTGTCGGTACTGTATGTATAACTGCCCCTATGGGGTAATCTCTTTCAACTGGGAGAAGCCTTTCAAGTTTTGGCGAGATGACAAACCTGTAATCAAAGGTTGCACCCCATCTCCCCAGGAGGTCGTAAAAAAGGTCAACAATGGGACGGCTACGCCTTACTACAATCCCGCCAGAGAGAGGACTCTTCCCGGATCGAGGGCCAAGGGTGTGGTGGAAAAATGCACCTTTTGCGACCACAGAGTAAAACAAGGAGAACTTCCTTACTGTGTGGAAGCATGTCCTGCCGATGCCAGAACTTTTGGGGATCTTGAAAAACGGGACAGTGAGATTGTCTTCCTCCTCGGAAAGTTCCGTCCTTATAGATTGAAAGAGCATCTCGGAACCAAGCCCAACGTTTATTACATAAGAAACTTTAACCCGGCTGCCTACGAGAGAACGAAGGGAGGGGTATAAATGAAAGGTCGATTATGGATAGGGCTCTCATGCCTCGGTATACTTTTAGGATTGGTCACTGCTTTCAGGGTGTTTTCCACTGGGTTTGTGCTCTACGCTAAGACCGACATCCTGGTCTGGACCATGCCCCTGGCAGCATATATCTTTTTCTCTCTTACCAGCTCCGGTCTCGCCTTCGTGTCGTCTATTCCCATTGTCTTTGGGATCAAGCGATACGAGCCCCTGGAGAAACGTACGGTTTTTCTGGAGATAGCCGTGCTAATGGCTGGTTTTGTCTGCCTCATCATGCACCTCGGTTCGCCGCTGAACGTCATATACTTGTTGCTCTCACCTAATCTGGCATCACCCCTTTGGTGGCTGGCGATGCTCTACGGAGTCTATTTGGTCGTTCTCTTGGCCTCCTTCTGGCGCATACAGGCTGGTCAAGTCAGCAAAACGTTGAGCACCCTGGTGTTTCTTATCGCCATCGCCACTTCCACAACCCTCGGCTGGCTTATTGGCATGCCGGATGCCCGACCCGCTATGAACGGCTCGTTTCTCACAATTTACTTTCCACTAACCGCTTTTGCCTGCGGTTTAGCGGCAGTACTGCTGTTCAGCCTGGCGTACGCTCGTCCTTCTGGCAACCCGAGCAGCACAGCTCAAGCGGATCTTTACGACGAAGTCGCGAAAGTTCTTGGGATTGTCGTTGGGGTTACCTTTGTCCTGTTCTTGTGGCGGGCGATTATCGGCGGGGTGTCTTCTTCTGCGGTTGAATTCGGTGCCTTTCGGCGCATGATGCAGTCACTGTCTTTCCAGGCCGAACTGTGGGTAGGTTTAGTTGCCCCCTTGATTTTGATGCTTATCCCCTCGGTGCGGGCGACCACCTGGGGCAAGGTCGTAGCTTCGTTATTACTGCTGGTTGGTATGTTTGCCGGGCGGCTGGAATTCATCCTCACTGCTGAACTCCAGCCCATGGGCCAGATGGCGGAGGGACTGCCGGAGTTTGTTGGTTATTTTCCCACCATCTCGGAAGTATTCGTTGCCATTTTCGGACTGGCAGTAATGCTGCTCTTGTACACCTTGGGAGAGCAGTATTTTAACCTGGATGGAACTCAAGAAAAATCTGAGGCTGGTGGTGCCTAAAGGCCTAAATGATATCTACGGCTTCACGGGTTCCTGTTCGGCATCCATAAGAATTCCACCCCCTCCTCTCAGTCTCTCATGCCCTCCCGGGGGGAGGGGGTAGAAATAGGTAATGGGAAAAACTGTTCAAGCGAGGATATTAAAATGGAAACAGCTGATCTGCGCTCTCGAGAACGAGCCAAAGGAGAAGCATACAAGCTTTTGGCCGAGTGTTATTACCTGCCAACTCCAGAGTTAAAGGGAAAACTGACAGACCTAGAGCAACAGCTGACCAATGTCTGCCCCGAAGCTATGCTCTATGTCAAAGAAATGTACGAAGAAATGAATAGACTATATGACTTTGACGCTCTATCGCTGGATTTTTCCAAACTCTTTTTGGGGCCATATAAGCTGCACGCACCTCCCTATGGGTCAGTGTACCTGGATGGTGAAAGACAGATTATGGGAGAATCTACTCTTGAGGTGAGAAACAAATATAGGGAGTCAGGTTTGGATATCTCGAGCGACTTTAGGGATCCTCCTGATCACATTGCTGCAGAGCTCGAGTTTATGTATTTTCTCATCCTTAAAGAAACTGAAGCCATAGGAAACTCTGATATCGACTCGACCGTCAGTTTCCTTGAAAAGCAGAGAGCTTTTCTGAGAGAAAACCTTGGTGCCTGGGTTTTTGAGTTCGCAGATACCTTAGAAGAAAAAGCAGAAACAGATTTTTATAGGAATTTGGCAAAGGCCACCAGAGCTTTTGTAGAACAGCACGTGGACGAGCTGTCAGACATATTGGCAACCGAAGCGCACGGTGATCGGCCCAGGTCCGTGGCCAATGAATGATGATACAATGTCTATACCGCTGTCGCGGAAGGAGAGGGGCTATGCTTGTTGATATACTGAAAGACCAGTGGATTTGCTCCTGCGGAAACTGGGTGGATCGGCAGCTCTCCTGGTGTCCGGATTGTTGTGAAGAAAGGGCAACGATCAGCCATGCGACCGGGAAGTATGGTGAGGTGAATACAATGCATACCCGTTAGGTTTTTTCCTGGAGAGGCCAGGTGCCTCTCTTTTTTTTACATTCGCTTATGTTAAACTTAACATAAGCATTTTATAATCAGCGAGACGTCCGAGACGAGTATCGAGCGGGCAGCAGACAGGAGGCAGGAAAGCACTAGGAACTAAGAACTAGGAAGTATGCCTAATCGTTGTGCTGTCTAGTATTTAATGGAATGGCTTTTAGCTGAAAGCTGACGGCTGAACGCCGATAGCTAAATACAACCGGCAAAACTGGCCTAACTGGCTCAACTGAAAGAGGAGTGATGTCGTGCTAAAAACGATTAAACTAGAGGAAGCGGTTGGCAGCAAATTGACCCATGATATCACCGAAATCCGTCCCGGCGAGTTCAAGGGACCAGCCTTTAGACGTGGCCACACTGTATGCGAGGCTGACCTCTGTCATTTGCAGAAATTAGGCAAGAATCATCTTTACGTCATGGATTTGGCGGAAGATGAAATCCACGAGAACGAAGCAGCAGTAATCATGGCCACAGCCTTAGCTGGAAATGGCATTATCTGGAAGTATGGCCCGAAAGAGGGGAAGATAAATCTTCTGGCTGAAACAGACGGTCTGCTCTCTGTAAATACTGCCTCTCTCGCCGCTTTCAACATGGTAGATGAGGTGATGTGTGCCACCCTCCATAACCACACACTGGTGGAGAAAGGTGATCTGGTGGCCGGCACCAGGGCCATTCCCCTGGTGATGAAGAGGGCTCCGATTGAGAGAGCCGCGGCTATCGCCAAGCACAACGGTTCAGTACTTGCGGTTCGTCCTTTACAGAAAGCTCGGGTGGGTCTGGTGATCACCGGCAACGAGGTGTATCACGGGTTGATCCAGGACCGCTTTGCCCCCGTTCTCACTGAGAAGGTGGAAGCGCTGGGCTCAGAGGTAGTAGCCCTTGACTTTGCCCCGGATGACACCGAGGTGATCAACCGGGTTATTCGCAGCCAACTGGATCAAGGTTGTGATTTGCTTTTGCTGAGCGGCGGCATGAGTGTTGATCCGGACGACGTAACCCGCCACGGTATTCGCTTGGCAGGAGCCACTGAACTCCACTACGGCGCTGCCGTACTTCCGGGTTCCATGTTTCTGGTGGCTTACTTAGGCGAGGTTCCGCTTCTCGGTGTACCTGCCTGCGGCCTCTACCATCGGATCACAGTCCTGGATCTGGTCCTGCCTAGAATTCTTGCAGGTGAGAAGATCGGGAAAGCTGAACTTGCTTTCCTGGGCCACGGTGGTCTTTGCAAAGACTGCCCCGAGTGCACCTATCCCAAATGTCATTTCGGCAAGTGATGTTGAAAGCCTATTAAGATCATCAAGTCGATAACACCGACTGTCAGGAACAAAGAGCATGAATAGACTTGCCGACAGGTTCTCCCGTCAGATTGACTACCTTCGCATCTCCATTACAGACCACTGTAATCTTCATTGTTCATACTGCGCTCCCTTTGGCGGCCGCATAAAATTAACCCATGCCGAAATCCTCTCCTATGAAGAAATCTGCAGGGTAACCAAAGCAGCAGTTGCAGCCGGCATCTCCAAAGTTCGCATAACCGGTGGTGAGCCCCTTGTGAGAAAGGGAGTAGTCGAATTTTGCCGAATGCTCTCTGGTATAGAAGGATTGCAGAGCATCACTCTCACCACCAACGGTGTACGCCTCCGGGAACTCGCCCCGCAGCTCCAAGGTGCTGGAGTCCAGAGGGTAAATGTCAGCCTTGACACCCTTCGACCTGGAAGGTTTCCTACCATAACAGGGTATGATCTCCTTTCCCAAGTACTCGCCGGTATTGAGACAGCCGAGGAGGTAGGACTTCACCCAGTCAAGATAAACACAGTAGTGATGCGTGGAATAAATGAGGACGAGATTGAGGACTTTGCCCGGCTCACCCTAGAAAAACCATATCATGTGAGGTTTATAGAGCTCATGCCCTTCAATGGGTCCTATGAGCACCAGTCTCTCTTTGTGCCAGTGGAAGAGATGGTGAAAAGAGTAAAAAGGGTTGGAGATCTCTCCTTAGAACCGGCGGCTGAATCATCAGGGCCGACTCGGCTTTGCTCCTTGCCTGGCGCCAAAGGAAAAGTGGGGTTCATCGCACCTTTGAGTTACCATTTTTGTGGTTCCTGCAATCGCTTAAGGCTTACTGCAGATGGGAAGCTCAGGACCTGTCTCTTCTCCGAAGAAGAAATAGACATCAAAGGACCCTTGCGTGCTGGCGCCCACACTGAAGAACTCGTGGATATATACAGGCTTGCCGCAATGAGAAAACCACATGGCCATCAACTGAAGTGCACCCATGTTGAGCAATACTTCGGCAGGGATATGCAGGCTATAGGAGGATAAGATTCCCTAGATTCCATTACCTGAACGCTTCTCTCCACTATACTCCAAAAACTCGAAATGAGGATCTCCATTAGTCTTAGAATGGAACGATAGTGTACCACCCACCAAGAGAAGACTTGATGCTACAAACCTCCCTCCAGAATTGATACTATCCACTCTCTCATCTAGTTGCGGTATCACAAAGAATGGACAGGATTCTGCATTGAGGGTATGCTCAGAAAAATCCGCCAAAGGAGAGATAAAGAGTGGGCTATCACAATCTTTCTCAATGCCTAGAAGAGCTGGAGTCTCGGGGAGAGCTTGTCAGAATTATCGAAGAGGTTGATCCCAACCTTGAGGTCGCCACTATTCAGCGCCGTGTCTACCGGGCTCAGGGCCCTGCCCTGCTCTTTACCAATGTAAAGGGCTGCGCTTTTCCCATGGCCGCTAATATCTTCGGCACCCTGGAAAGGACCAGGTTCATCTTTCGCGATACTCTCAGGGCCTTAGAGGGATTGGTAAAGCTGAAAGTTGACCCCCTCGAATTGATTAAAAGGCCATGGAAGTTTGTAAGCCTGCCCAAGGCTCTTCGTAACACCATACCCAAAAAGGTCACGACAGGACCGGTATTGGCGATGGAGACTAATATTCTCAGTCTTCCCCAGCTCAAATCATGGCCAAGGGACGGAGGAGCCTATATTACCCTACCCCAGGTTTATACCGAAAGCATCGAGAAACCAGGATTTGCTCACTCCAATTTGGGCATGTATAGGGTGCAACTCTCAGGAGGAAAATATAAGCCTAATGAGGAAGTGGGTCTGCACTACCAAATCCACCGAGGTATTGGTTACCATCATGCCCAGGCCATTCAAGCTGACGTTCCCCTGAAGGTGAACGTTTTCGTTGGCGGGCCTCCGGCCATGACAATAGCCGCAATAATGCCCTTGCCTGAAGGGATTCCTGAAATATTTTTTGCAGGAGTACTCGCTGGTCATAGAATAAAGATGGTTGGTAAGCGCAATGCAATCCCCGTGTTGGCTGAGGCTGATTTTTGTATTACTGGATACATCGATCCAGAGCGCCAGCTGCCGGAAGGCCCATTTGGAGATCATCTTGGATATT